>CAMOVY010000088.1 GCA_946627905.1 uncultured Clostridia bacterium | reverse complement strand
TAAGATTATCGACGCAATCAATCAGGAAAGCGTAAAAGAAACCGTACCCCAGTTTAACGTGGGCGACACGGTTAAAGTAATGGTAAAAGTTATCGAAGGCGACAGGGAAAGACTGCAGGCTTTTGAAGGCGTGGTTATCGCCAAAAAACACGGCGGCATTTCCGAAACCTTTACCGTAAGGCGTTTGTCTTTCGGTATCGGCGTGGAAAAGACCTTCCCGATTCACTCGCCAAAAGTTGCGGATATTCAGGTAGTCCGCCGCGGCAAGGTAAGAAGGGCTAAACTTTATTACCTTCGCGCAAGAACGGGCAAAGCCGCCAAGGTTAAAGAAATCGCAAAATAATTTTATCGAAAAACGGATAAAACACCGCGTGCACGTACGCGGTGTTTTGCTTTTTTTATGCGCGATATAAGCGATTATTAAGAAAAAAGCGTTTACAATTTTCGGAAAATATTATATAATGTTTTTAAATTGCCGCTATAATCCGTTTATAAACGGCAAAAATATTCCTGTATCAAAAACCCAAATGATAGCGAAAATTCAGAGTTATTCTTTGCAAGGACTTACGGGCGTTCCCGTAAGCGTAGAAGTGGACGTAAACAACGGGCTGCCCGCGTTTGAAATCGTGGGGCTTGGCGACGCCGCCGTTAAAGAGTCCAAAGAACGCGTCCGTTCCGCAATAAAGAATTCGGGCAGAATTATGCCCGCCAAAAAAATCACCGCGAACTTTGCGCCCGCTTTTCTTAAAAAAAGCGGTTCTTCGTTCGACTTGGCGCTTGCCGTCGGCGTGCTTTGCGCGACGGGGCAACTTGTCTGCGCTACGGAAAGTAAAACGGTGTTTTTGGGCGAGTTGTCTTTAGACGGTTCTCTGCGGCAGGCGACGGGCGTTCTGCCCATACTTATTTCCGCAATAGCCGACGGGTATAAATCGTTTATCGTGCCGAAAGAAAACCTTAAAGAAGCGTCTTTCGTGTCGGGCGCAGATATCTACGCGGCGGAAAGCCTTAACGAAGTTATAGACCACCTGTCGGGCTTAAAACCGCTTGAAAAAGTTGCGCCCGCCCCGCGGGAACTGTCTTCTACGCTTAACGCGTACGACAGCGATATGGCTTTCGTTAAAGGTCAGGCGGCGGCAAAACGCGCTTTGGAAATAGCCGTGTCCGGCGGACATAATATTCTTTTCGTCGGCGCACCCGGGACGGGAAAAACAATGCTTGCAAAGTGTATTCCGTCCATAATGCCCGATATGACTTTTGAAGAAGCAATCGAAACCACGAAAATTTATTCTGTTGCGGGGCTTTTGGACGGCGAAGGAATAGTATCAAAACGCCCTTTCCGTTCTCCGCACCACACCGCAACGAGCGTGGCGATAACGGGCGGCGGCACTTCGCTTAAACCCGGTGAAATAAGCCTTGCACATAACGGCGTGCTGTTTTTGGACGAGATGCCGGAGTACAGCAGGGCGACGCTTGAAACGCTGCGCCAGCCGTTAGAAGACGGCGTTATAACCGTTTCCCGCGCGGCGGGCACGGTCAAATATCCCGCAAACTTTATTCTTTGCGGCAGTATGAACCCTTGCCCTTGCGGCAACTACGGTTCTGGGAATAAAGAGTGCACTTGCACGCCCGCGCAGATAGCCAAATACCGCGCGAGAATATCCGGACCGCTGCTTGACAGAATAGATATTAAAATCGAAGTGGACGAAGTAAAATATGCGGAACTCACAAGCGTCGCGCAGGCGGAAAGCAGCGCGGAAATAAGAAAGCGCGTTAACCGCACGCGTAAAATTCAGGCGGAACGGTTTAAAAACGACGCAATCAAGATTAACGCGGATATGCGGGAAAAGCATATCGTAAAATACTGTCATCTAACAGGCGAGTGCGAAAAAATACTAAAGACCGCGTACGAAAACCTAGGGCTTTCGCCACGGGCGAGAAGCAGGATAATCAAGGTAGCGAGAACTATCGCCGATATGGACCTTTACGACGAGATACAGCCCCAACACGTTTTGGAAGCGGTAAACTATCGGAACGGCTGATATGAAATACGACGAAAAAGAACTCCTTATAATCTGGCTTGACAGTTTTAAGGATATAGAATACAAACACAAGCGCGCGCTGTACGATATGCTTGTCGGAAAGTCCGATTTAAAGCGTAATATCGAACTTAACGAAAAATTCGTGAAAGGCGCGCTGGGGGACGCGGGGTATAATCTTTTAATAAACTCCGCAAATCAGGAATATCTTAAAGAAACGGTTTCCCGACTTAACGCGGCGGGCGAAATCGCGATAACGCTGGCGTCCGACAACTATCCCGAAAAACTGAAGGAAACGCCCGAACCGCCGCTTTCGCTATACGCGCGCGGAAACGCAGACTTATTAAACGACGAAATATTCGGCGTAGTGGGTAGCAGGAAAAGCCTGCCGCTATCGCTGTCGATAGCAAAGGACTTTGCGACGGAACTTGTAAATAGCGGGTTTACTCTCGCAACGGGTACGGCGGAAGGGATAGACGCGGAAGTTATTAAAGCCGCGCTAAACAGCGGAAATATAATAGCGGTTTCCGCGGGCGGACTTGACAACGTTTATCCCGCGCTTAACGCGGGGCTTATAGAAGAAGTCGCAAAGCGCGGACTGGTTATTTCGGAGCATAGAGAAGACGTTAAACCGCTGCCGTACTTTTTCCCCGTGAGAAACAGAATTATAGCGGGGCTATCTACGGGCGTTTTAATCGTCAGCGGCAGACTTAAAAGCGGCACTATGCACACCGCGGAATACTGCGTGGACTACGGCAGAGACCTGTTCGCCGTGCCGTATTCAATCGGGATTGAATCGGGTACGGGTACTAACGCGCTTATAAAGCGCGGCGCGTATCTTGCCGACAGCCCCAAAGATATTCTGTCCTTTTACGGGATAGAAGAGAAAGAAAAGGAAGAAACGATATTTTCTGACACAGAGCGCGAAATTGTTGCGTCATTAAAAGACGGCGCGCTTCATATAGAAAAGATAGCGGAAATAACGGGCAAAAACGTTTACGAACTGACTTCCGCTATAACGATGCTCGAAATAAAGGGCGTCGTTGCAAAAAACGGTATCAATACGTACGGACTTATCCGTAATCTGGAGATGTAAATGCAACTTATTATTGTGGAATCGCCGCACAAGGCGAAAACGATTGAAAAATTCTTGAAAGGCGATTTTAAGGTAGACGCTTCTAAAGGGCATATAAGAGATTTACCCGTTAGCCGTATGGGCGTAAACATAAACGGCGATTTCGAGCCGTATTACGAGATTTCCGCCGATAAAAAAGCGGATATCAAAAAACTTAAAGACGACGCAAGCAAAGCGGAAAAAGTTTATCTTGCGACCGACCCCGACAGGGAAGGTGAAGCGATTTCGTGGCATCTTGCGGAAGTTTTAGGGCTTAATAAAAACGAAAACAACCGAATAGAGTTTAACGAAATTTCCGAAAACGCGGTAAAAAAGGCGCTAAGCAGTCCTCGTAAAATCGATATGAATTTAGTCGACGCGCAGCAGGCGCGCCGCGTGCTTGACAGAATAGTGGGCTACAGCATTTCGCCCGCCGCCAGCAGCAGGCTTAACGAAACGCTGTCCGCCGGCAGGGTGCAGTCGGTCGCGCTTAAAATGGTAGTGGATAGGGAGCGGGAAATCGCCGCGTTTATTCCGCAGGAATACTGGAATATAAAAGCCGAAGTGTTAAAAGAAGGCGACAAAGCGTTTAAGGTTTTACTCGTCGAAAAGGCGGGCAAAAAATACAAGCCGAAAAACGCGCAAGAAGCGGAAGAAACGGTAAACGCATTAAAAGCGCTTCCGTTTACCGTTGCCGACGTTAAAAAGTCGGTAATAAAATCCCACGCGCCCGCGCCGTTTATAACAAGCACTTTGCAACAGGACGGTTCGGTTAAACTCAACATTACCGCACCGCAGGTAATGCAGATAGCCCAGCGGCTTTACGAAGGCGTGGAGACAGAACACGGCAACGTTGCGCTTATAACCTATATGAGAACGGACTCCGTCCGCGTTTCAGCCGAAGCACAGAGCGCCGCGCTTAAATTTATACGCGAAAACTACGGCGATAAATACGTGCCCGAAAAGCCGAACTTCTACCGTTCCAAAAAGGACGCGCAGGACGCGCACGAAGCAATTCGCCCCATAAGTCTATCAAGAACGCCCGAAAGCGTTAAAGATATTCTGGACAAAAACCAGTACAGGCTTTATAAACTGATATACGAAAGGTTTATCGCTTCGCAGATGACCGAAGCGCTGTACGACAGCGTGGCGGTAGACGTTAAAGCGGGCGACTACACGCTTAAAACGAGCGGCAAAACCCTGACCTTTAAAGGCTATACCGCGGTGTACGACGACACCAAGAAAGAAGAAGACGAAGAAAACGGCAACGCGCTTTTGCCGCCGCTTGATAAGGGCGACGCGCTTACGCTTAAAGATATTTTAAAAGAGCAGAAGTTCACAAAGCCCCCCGTGCGGTTTACCGAAGCGACGCTTATCAAGAATATGGAAGATAAGGGGATAGGCAGACCTTCGACTTACGCCACGATTATGGCAAAGTTAACCGACAAAAAGCGGGAATACGTTAAAAAGGACAAAAAGTATTTAGTTCCTATCCCCATAAGTTATTCGCTTATCGACTTTCTGGTAAAATATTTCCCCGA
>CAMOVY010000087.1 GCA_946627905.1 uncultured Clostridia bacterium | reverse complement strand
GGCGACCTGTTTGAAAGTTTTATAAAGAGAAAAGTCGGCATAAAAGATATGGGAAAAATTATGCCGGGGCACGGCGGGGTTATGGACAGAATAGACGGTATGAGTTTTGCCGCCGTAATAGTTTATAGCATTTTCGTTTTGTTATTATAGGGGCGTAAAATGAAAAAAATCGCTTTAATCGGCAGTACGGGTTCTATAGGCGTGCAGACGTTAAACGTGGTGCGCCGCTATCCCGATAAATTCAAAATCGTTTCGCTTGCGGCGGGTAAAAACGCCGCGCTTTTAGCCGAACAGGTAAAAGAATTTAAGCCCGAAGTCGCGACGGTGGCGGAGTGTTCCGAAGAATATTCGGAGATTATAAAGCAAAACGTCCGTAATTTTACCGTGGGCGAAAACGCGTTTACGGGCGCGATAACTGCGGATGCGGATGTGGTTGTAATAGCGCTCGTCGGGTTTACCGGCATTATCGCGGTATTAGACGCTGCAAATAAGGGTAAAAACATAGCGCTTGCGAATAAAGAAAGTCTGGTGGTCGGCGGCGATATAGTTATGCGCCGCGCGCGCGAAAAGTGCGTAAACATAGTTCCGATAGACAGCGAACACTCGGCAATCTGGCAGGCGCTTTCGTTCGATTTTAACCGTCCTTTTAAAAGAATAATTTTAACGGCGTCGGGCGGGGCGTTCCGCGATAAAACTGAAGAAGAATTAAAGACCGCGACGGCGGCGGACGCTTTGCGCCACCCCAACTGGACTATGGGCGCGAAAATAACCGTAGACTGTGCGACGATGGTAAACAAGGCGTTTGAAGTTATCGAAGCCAAATGGCTGTACAGCGCGCCTTTCGACAAAATAGACGTAATAATTCATAGGGAAAGCATCATACACTCTATGGTAGAGTACGAAGACGGTTCGACATTAGCGCAGATGAGTTATCCCACGATGGAACTGCCCATACAGTTGGCGCTATCTTACCCGGAACGGCTTAATCCCGCAGTCGATAGTTTAAATTTTGCCAAATTAGGTAAACTAACTTTTAGCGAACTCGATAAAAAGCGCTTTCCCGCTTTCCAAGAAGTGGTTTCCGCGGGCAAAAAGGGCGGGGCGTATCCCGCGGTGGCTAACGGCGCTAACGACGCAGCCGTAAAACTGTTTTTAGAAAATAAGATAGGGTTTACCGATATTTACGCGGGGATTTCGGGCGCGCTTAACGCGTATAGCGGCGAATATCACGGCGACTTTGAAAGTCTTAAAGCCGCAAACGACTTTGCCGCGCGGTTTGTTAAAAATAAGTTCGGAGTGTGATGAATTTTTTATTATTGACGTCTTTCGGTGAAGCGGCGACTTACGCGCTTTATATTTTAATCGCCGTTTTACTGCTGTTATTGATGATAACCGTTCACGAAGCGGGGCATTATTTCGCGGGTAAAATTTTCGGTTTCGGTATCGAAGAGTTTTCGATAGGGTTCGGACCGAAAATTTTTTCTCGGGTTAAAAAGAACGGCGAAAAATTTTCCGTGCGGCTAATCCCGCTCGGCGGATACTGCGCCTTTTCGGGCGAAGACGAGGACAATGACGACCCCAAAGCCTTTAACAATAAAAAGCCGTGGCAAAGGATAATCGTGCTTATTGCGGGCGCGTTTATGAACTATCTTACCGCGATAGTGCTTATTTCGCTTATGTTCGGCATCTACGGGCACTCCGCGATAATGACGTACGAAACGACGGGTGAAAATCCTTACGGTGCGGAGTATTCTTTGCAGGATAGAGACGTAATCGTAAAGGCGGACGGCAAAACCGTCTATCTTATAACCGACCTTATGACGGTGTTAGACGGCAAAAAGCAGGGCGAAAGCGTGGCGTTTTACGTTCTGCGAAACGGGGAATATTCTACCGTGTCGATAAAACTTTGCGCCGACGCGGACTTTAAAAACGTAGAAGATATTGAAACGCTTGCAAAAACGCTTAACGTTTATTACGGAGAAGAAGACGGCGCAATCGTTTCGGGCTTTAGGACGACGGGGTTAAAACTCGGGTTTTTCGGGACGATAGGGCGCAGTTTCGAGTATTCGTTTAAACTTGCGGGAACGGTGTTTACCGTGTTCCGTCAACTGTTTACAGGCGTTCTCGGCATACAGTCCGTAGGCGGCACGATAACCACCGTAAGCGTAGCGGCAAGCGCGATACGTGCGGGCGGGTTGTGGAGTTTCTTAAATATTTCCGCGTTTATCGGCGTAAATCTCGCCGTGTTTAACCTGATACCGTTTCCCGCGCTCGACGGTTCGAGAGTGGTTTTCACGCTTATAGAGTGGATACGCGGTAAGCCCGTAAAGCGCAAGATAGAAGGCATAATTCACGCCGTCGGGTTCGCTATTATATTATGTTTTGCAATTTTCGTGGATTTGCAGGGTTGCTTTTAATAAAACATAATCAAAAATAATAAACCGTATAAAAAATTAGAATAAAAAAAATTTGTCAAAAAGTTTCCGTTTTCAATCATTTTGTGGTACAATGTTGTTGAAATTTTGTTAAGGAGAATAAAATTATGGCAATTAAAAACGCATATCTATTGGACCTTTTGGAGAGAACGAAAAAGAGAAATCCGAACGAGCCCGAATTTATTCAGGCTGTAAGCGAAGTGTTTACGTCTTTAGAACCCGTTATCGAAAAGAGACAGGATTTGGTAGACGCGGGCGTTTTAGAAAGACTTGTTGAACCCGAAAGGCAGATTATTTTCAGAGTACCTTGGGTAGACGACAACGGCAAAACGCAGGTAAACCGCGGTTTCAGAATTCAGTTCAATTCGGCTATCGGACCGTATAAGGGCGGCATCAGGTTGCACCCGTCGGTGTATCTCGGAATAATCAAGTTCTTGGGCTTTGAACAGATTTTCAAAAACAGCCTGACCACGCTTCCGATGGGCGGCGCGAAAGGCGGTTCGGACTTTGACCCCAAAGGCAAATCCGACGGCGAAATTATGCGTTTCTGCCAGAGTTTTATGACCGAACTCTGCAAGTACATAGGCGCTGATTGCGACGTTCCCGCAGGCGATATCGGCACGGGCGCGCGTGAAATCGGCTATATGTTCGGTCAGTATAAGAGAATAAGGAACGAGTGGGTAGGCGTTTTGACGGGCAAAGGTCTTACTTACGGCGGCTCGCTTGCGAGAACGGAAGCGACGGGCTTCGGGCTTTGCTATTTCACGAAAGAAATGCTTGCGGCAAACGGTATGAGTTTCGACGGCAAAACCGTGCTTATTTCGGGCTCGGGAAACGTTGCGATTTACGCGTGCGTAAAGGCTCAGTCCTACGGCGCGAAAGTCGTCGCTATGAGCGATAGCAACGGTTATATATACGACAAAAACGGCATAGATATTGCGGCTGTTAAGGAAATCAAGGAAGTTAAACGCGGCAGAATTAAGGATTATCTTAACTATCATAAGGACGCGGAATATCACGAAGGCTGCAAAGGCATTTGGACTATTCCTTGCGACATCGCCCTTCCTTGCGCTACGCAGAACGAAATCGACGGCGAAAGCGCGGCTATACTTGTTAAAAACGGCTGTAAAGTCGTATCCGAAGGCGCGAATATGCCTTCTACGCCCGAAGCGATTGACACATACCTTGCAAACGGCATCTTGTACGGACCTGCAAAGGCTGCTAACGCGGGCGGCGTTGCGACCAGCGGTTTGGAAATGAGCCAGAACTCCATAAGATATTCTTGGTCTTTCGAAGAAGTGGACGAAAAACTCCACAATATTATGAAGAGCATATTTAAGGCTTGCGACGAAGCGGCTAAAGAATACGGTATGCCCGGCAACTATATGGCAGGCGCGAATATCGCGGGCTTCTTAAAAGTAGCGGAAGCGATGAAAGCGCAGGGCAACGTTTAATCTTAAAACAGTAAAAACCATATAAATAAACCCCGTCGAAGGCAACAGCCTTCGACGGGGTTATTTTTAAATTAACATTCGAATTACTTTATAACCCTGACTTTAATTATATCGGGAAGAGCGGAAATATGTTCGACCGTTTTTTCGGGAATATCCGCGTCCGTGTCGATTAAAGTCGCCGCATAATCGCCTTTGGATTGATTTGACATATTTGCGATATTTATGCCTTCCGCGCCGACCTGTCCCGTTATCTGCGCCAAAATGTTGTTGACGTTTTTATGTAGCACGACCAGCCTTGCTTTAGCCGTTCTCGGCATAAAACAAGCGGGGTAGTTTACCGAGTTTACGATATTTCCGTTTTCGATATAGTCGATAAGCTGCCTTGCCGCCATAACCGCGCAGTTATCTTCCGCTTCTGGTGTAGAAGCGCCGAGATGGGGGATACAGATAATATTTTCAATACCCAACAGTTCGTCGGACGGGAAATCCACTATATACCGTGCGACTTTGCCCGTTTCCACCGCCTTTATAATATCGGCATTGTTTACGAGTTCGCCGCGCGCGCAGTTTATTATAACGACGTTATCTTTCATTTTGCGGATATTGCCCGCATTGATAAAGTCTTTATTCTGTGCTGCGATATAGGGGATATGTATGGTGATATAGTCGCAATTTTTATAAATTTCGTCTATATCCTTAACGACTACCACGTGCCTTGAAAGTTTAAGCGCGGAGTTTACCGACAGGAACGGGTCGTAGCCCAAAACTTTCATACCGAGCCCTATTGCCGCGTCCGCCACTTTAGCGCCGATAGCGCCAAGCCCTATT
>CAMOVY010000086.1 GCA_946627905.1 uncultured Clostridia bacterium | reverse complement strand
GACGACGAAAAGACAGTCGAAATTATTTTCTTCGTTTATCTTTTCAAAGAACCTGCCGAGCGCAAGCGCCCCGCGCTCGTCCCCACCGACATCCAACACCGCACGGCGGGTTTTGTCGTCCACCATTTTATAGGACGCCGCGTTCATGGCGGGAATATCCACGTTGGTTTCGGCATACGGCGAAACGATAAGTTCCACCCCCGCCTTTTCCAGCGTTTTTATCGCGTCGACGGTTCTGAAATACGGGTTTACGATATCCAAATCGTATATGCTTACGGGATAGCCTTGCCGCGCAAGCGCCAAAGCGTAATTTACGGCGGTAAACGTTTTACCGCTACCGTAATGCCCCATAAACAGCACCACGCGTTTATCGAACATCAGATTTTTACCTTATAGCACCAGTTGCGCTCGTCTTTTATCCTGCCCCACTGAATACCCGTGAGTTCGTCGTAAAGTTCCTGCGTAAGTTTGCCTATCTTATTGCCGGAAACTTCGTAATCTTTACCCTTATAATAAAGATGTCCGATAGGCGAAACGACCGCAGCCGTACCTGTGCCCCACGCTTCTTCCAAAGTGCCGTTTTCAGCCGCCGCTGCAAGTTCGTCCACGGAAATAAGCCTTTCGGAAACCTTGTAGCCCTTTTCCTTAAGTATTTCGATTATGGATTTTCTGGTAATTCCGGGGAGCACCGAACCGGTAAGCGCGGGAGTTATCACTTCTCCGTCTATCTTAAACATAACGTTCATTGAACCGACTTCTTCGATATATTTTCTCTCCACGCCGTCAAGCCATAATACCTGCGAAATGCCCTGCGCTTCCGCACGCTTGCCTGCACGGAGGCTTGCCGCATAGTTGCCGCCGCATTTTGCGTACCCCGTGCCGCCGCGAACCGCCCTTACGTCTTCGCTCTCTATACTGATTTTAACGGGATTAAGCCCTTCCGCATAGTAGTTGCCGACGGGCGATAGAATAATAACGAATTTCGCGTTATGTACCGCATGCACGCCCAAAGACTCGTCGTTTCCGAACATAAACGGACGGATATATAAAGAAGTTCCCGCATTGCTCGGTATCCACGAATAATCGAGATTGATAAGTTTCGTAAGCCCTTCTATCCACATATCTTCGGGGATTTGGGGCAAACACAGCCTTTCCGCGGAGTTGTTCATACGCTTTAAGTTTTCAAACGGTCTGAACATCTGGTATCCGTCCGCGGTTTTATACGCCTTCATACCTTCGAAAATTTCCGCGCCGTAGTGAAATACGGTGGACGCGGGATGAATAGGCATATAGCCGAACGGCACTATTCTCGCGTCGTGCCAACCGCTCTTTTCGTCGTAGTCCGCAATAAACATATGGTCGGTAAAAAATTTGCCGAAGCCGAGTTTTGAAAAATCCGGTTTTTCCTTTAGTGTTTTCGCTTTTTCGATTTTAATTTCCATAACACTGCTCCTTTGTCGTTTATTTATTTAAGTTTTTTATTTTTTCCGCTGCGTCTTCACGCATTTTGTACTTTAATATCTTGCCCGCCGCGTTCATCGGGAAGTGGTCCACAAAATCGAAATATCTCGGCACTTTGTGCTTGGCGATATTCGCTACGCAATAGTCGCGGAGTTCTTTTTCGTCAAGCGTTTCGCCCTTTTTGACTATAACGAACGCGTACGCTTCTTCGCCGTACTTCTCGTCCGGAACGCCCACTACCTGCACGTCGCTCACTTTCGGGTGCGTGTATAAAAAGTCTTCGATTTCTTTGGGATAAAGGTTTTCGCCGCCGCGGATTATCATATCTTTAAGCCTGCCCGTTATCCTGTAATTGCCGTCGGGCATTTTAAGCGCCAAATCCCCCGTGTGAAGCCAGCCGTCGGCGTCGATTGCCTGTGCCGTTTCCAAAGGCATTTTATAGTAGCCTTTCATAAGGTTGTACCCGCGGGCAACGAATTCACCTACCGTGTTAAAAGGCACTTCTTCGTTGGTTTCTGGGTTTACTATTCTGCACTCTATATTCGGCAAATTCCTGCCCACCGTGTTGACACGGACTTCTAAACTGTCGTCGGTAGAAGACATCGTACACCCAGGCGACGCTTCAGTCTGCCCGTATACGATGGTTATCTCTTTCATATTCATTTTGTCCACTACTTCCCGCATTACGGCTACGGGACAGGGGCTGCCCGCCATTATACCCGTACGCATATACGAAAAATCCGTTTTCGCAAAGTCGGGATGCGACAAAAGCCCTATAAACATTGTCGGAACGCCGTGGAAACAGGTTATCCGTTCCTGATTTATGCAGGCAAGGGCGGGCTTCGGCGAATAGTAAGGAAGCGGACAAATGGTAGCGCCGTGCGTCATTGACGCAGTCATCGCAAGCACCATACCGAAACAGTGGAACATAGGCACTTGTATCATCATACGGTCGGCGGTAGATAAATCCATACGGTCGCCTATACACTTACCGTTGTTTACGACGTTGTAATGGGTAAGCATAACGCCTTTGGGGAAGCCCGTAGTACCAGATGTATACTGCATATTGCAAACGTCGTGCACGTCTACGGATTTTGCGAGCGCGGACAGTTCTTCTTTAGACACCGTTTTTGCCCGTTCCATCAGTTCCGTAAACGTAAGCAAACCCGCCTGTTCGAAGCCGACTGTTATAACGTTCCGCAAAAACGGCAGACGTTTAGAGTGCAACGGTTCGCCCTTTTTAAGGTTTTTAAGTTCGGGGCAAAGTTCGTTTATAATCCCCGCGTAGTCGGAATCTCTGTATCCTTTAATAAGTACGAGCGTATGCGTATCCGACTGTTTTAACAGGTATTCCGCTTCGTGGATTTTATACGCCGTATTCACGGTAACGAGCACCGCGCCGATTTTTATGGTTGCCCAAAAGGTCAAATACCACTCCGGAACGTTGGTTGCCCAAACGGCTACGTGGTCGCCCTTTTTAACGCCTACAGACATCAATGCGCGAGCGACCGTATCCACTTCGTCGCGGAATTCGGCGTACGTGCGCGTATAATCGAGCGTCGTATACTTAAACGCAGTCTGGTCGGGAAACTCTTTTGCAACGCGGTCTAATACCTGCGGGAAAGTACAGTCGATAAGCGTTTCTTTTTCCCAGATATACTTGCCCGTTTTTGTCTTATTGTCGTAAAGTCCGCTACGCCACGAAGGCGCGGGCTCGAACCCCGACATATAGCCCGCAAACTGCGGAAGAACGATTTCCGCGTCGCCAAGCCCTTCTAACGCGTCGGGATAGAGTTCCAAAGAAATAAACCCTTCGTAGTTTACCGAACGGAGAGATTTAAATATCTCTTTAAGAGGAAGTTCACCTTCGCCGAGCAAGCGGTATTCCACGCCGTCTTCCGTCTTCACGCTGTCTTTAATATGTATGTGCTTTATATGTTTGCCGAGATTTTTAACGGTCGTTTCGGGCTTTTCGTCGGCAAACGTAAACGTGTGATGCACGTCCCACAGCGCCGAAAGATTATCCCGCGCAAAACCGTCCAACATATCGGCAAGCCGCGCGGTATCCGCGTATATTCCCATAGTTTCGACAAGCAAGGTTATGCCCGCTTTTTCCGCTTCGGGCAAGGCTTTTTCAATTACTTTTTTCACGGCGGCGTCAGCCTTGGCAAAATCGCCGTTTTCGGAAGTAAAAGCGTGAAGCCTTATAAATTCGCAGCCAAAGTCTTTCGCAAGCGAAACGAGCGCCGTTATTTCTTTCACGCACGCGTCTTCGCTGTCCGTCGCCAAATTTTTAACCGCGTCTATACAGGAAACGGAAACGCCGTGTTCAAAAAGTTTCTTTTTGGTTTTCGCCGCGTTTTGTTTGGAAAAGGGCTTTTCCGCGCCGAACGTCGGCATAGCGCCGTCGTGCAGTTCCAGACCGAAAATCTTATTTTCGGACAAAAGCGTCAAAAGCCTGTCGAAAGAGAGTTTCCAGCCGTTAGTTGAAAAAGACAGATTCATTATTTGCTCTCCTCGTAAACTATTTTATTGAGCGCGGCAACGTACGCGCGGATGGATGCCCCGATTATGTCGGTGGAAATGCCCCTTCCCGAATACACTACGCCGTTATGACGCAATTTTACTATCGCCTGCCCCATCGCCTCTTTACCTTCGGTTATTGCCGAAAGGTCAAAGTCGTCCACTTCTATATGTCTGCCCGTTATCGCTTCGATAGCGAGAAACGAAGCGTCAATCGGTCCGTTGCCGTACGACAGCCCGCTTAAAGACGCGCCGTCTTTATTTAAAGTAATGCTTGCGGTTGCGGATAACACGTTGCTTGCGCTAACCGAAAAACTGACGAGCGAGTAGGTCTCGGGCACTTGAAGGGCTATCGCCGCGATAAGCGCGTCGAGTTCTTTGGTGTTGACTTCCTTTTTATCGGAAAGCCTTATAAATTCGCCGTATACCTTTTTAAGGTCTTCCGCACTCAAATCGTAGCCGCGCTTTTTAATGATTTTAGAAAGCGCCGCAAGCGTCAGTTCCTTGGAAAGCGATTCGGCTTTTTCTTCCGAAACGGTAGCCGCGCCGCCGCCGTTTCTGACAGTGGCAAGTTCCGCTATAGACGAAACTATGCGCCTTATCGCCGTTTTGTTAAGCCCCGTGTCGTAGCCGCGCTTTACGCCTATATTCTCTATCGCCGCACAAACGCGTTCGATAAACGGCAGATTGTCAATCTTTATAGCGGACACCTTTAACCCGTCCGCCCCCGCGGAAATTGCGGACATTGCGTTCGCCGTGCCCATAGAAAGCACGTCG
>CAMOVY010000085.1 GCA_946627905.1 uncultured Clostridia bacterium | reverse complement strand
GTCTTAATTCCGAAAGCGCGTTCAAATCGGTTTTTTTTAATGCGCTCGTTATTTTAATCGGTAGAAAATCTAAATTAACCACAATACAATATATTTGCTTAAAGTTAAAAAAGAACGCCGAAACAAAAAAAGCCCCGAATAGTCGGGGTTTTTAAAATAACACCGCGCGGCTAAAAGCCGCGCGGTGTTAAAACGTATCGTAAATTTTATTTATCGCTATTCTGAAGAATATCCGCTATAGAAGCGCCGCCGTTATCGTCGTCTTTCCATTCGTGGAGTTCGGGTACTTCTTCGTCTTCGGCTTTAGCGCCCTTTTTACCCTTGCCCTTTTCTTCCTTTTCAGGTTTTACCGTTTCGGGCAAAAGCGCTTTAATGGATAAGGTCATTTTTTCTTTTTCCACGTTGATATCAAGAATTTTCGCGGTTATTTCCTGTCCGACCTGTAAAGCGGTGATAGGATTTTCTAACCACTCGTTGGAAATCTGCGAAACGTGAACGAGACCGTCGATACCCTTTTCAACTTCGACAAACGCGCCGAAACTTACTATTCTTACGACTTTTCCCGTTATCACGTCGCCGACCGCATATCTTTCGAGTACGGAATCCCAAGGTTTGGGCTGTAATTGTTTGTACCCGACCGAAACCTTTTTATTTTCTTCGTCGATTTTAAGAATTTTGAATTCGTATTCTTTGCCGAGTTCCAAAACGTCGGCACACTCTTTGCAACCCGTCCATGAAAGGTCGGAAATGTGCGCCAAGCAATCGAAACCGTTTACGTTTATAAACGCACCGAAAGCGGCAAATCTTACGGGCGTACCGAGAACAACGTCGCCTTCTTGAACGTTAGCGAAAAATTCCGCTTCTTTTTCCGCGCGAATAGCGTCCCTTTCAGCCTTTTCCGCTTCTAAAATAACGCGTTGAGAACCGACTATCTGACGGCGGGCGCCGCGGGATTCTACCTTTTCCGCTTTAAGTCTTAACGTTTTGCCGACGTATTTTTCAAGGTCTTTTACAAAACCCATACGGATTTGAGAAGACGGAACGAAAACGCCGTAACTGCCGAATTTACCGACTAACCCGCCTTTGTTGGTAGCGGTTATCTGCGCTTCGAAAATTTTGCCGTTCCTTATTTCTTCTATTTCCGCCTCTTCTTTCAAAACGCCTTCCATTTTCTTTTCGGAAAATTTAAGCGGTTTTTTGCCGATTACCATAACGCGGATTTCTTCGCCGATTTTGTCTTTATAATCGTCTTTATTATAGTTTTCCGTAAGTAATTCTTCTTTCGGAAGTTCGAAATTATCAACTTTTGCGTTGTTGACGGAAAGCGTAAGCCCTTCGTCCGTTGCAGAAGAAATTTTTGCCTTGACAATTTGTCCCACGTGCAAATCTTTGCTGGGTCTGATTTTATCGAAAGCGGCTTCCATCTCCGATTTCGCGGGCGCGGCTTCGGTCTTTTCGACTTTTTCCGCACTTTCCGCGCTTATATCCGCAGGCGCAACTTTCGCGGCTGTAGTGTTTTCGCTTTCGATTGTTTCAGTAGTGATTATTTCTTCTGTAATATTTGCCATATGAGACATTACCTCCCGGAATTGTTCTTCAGGCGTAGACGCGCCGAGAACAACACCAACCTTATTAAAATTTTTTATTTTACCATAATCAAATTCGTTCGGATTTACTATCCTGTAAACGAAATCGCAATTACCTTTACAAATCTCAAACAGTTTGTTAGTGTTATTGCTGTTTTCACCGCCTAATACCAAAACGGCGTCGCTTTGCTTGGAAATTAAGTCCGCTTCTTTTTGGCGCTTGGTTGTAGTATAACAAATTGTGTTGAAAATATCAACTGTTTTGACCTTATTACGAGTAAAATTTTTGATAATCTCGCTAAATTTTTCTTCAGAAAAGGTCGTTTGCACTACTATACAAAGTTTTTCGGCGGATATTTGCTCTAAATCGCTCAAAGTTTCGCATATTATGGCGCTATCGTCGCACCAGCCGTTTATGCCCACGATTTCAGGATGGTTCTTATTGCCTATAATGGCAATTTTATAACCCTGTTCGTAATGTTTTTTTACGATAGTGTGAATTTCGTTAACGAACGGACACGTGCAGTCGACTATATTTGCGCCCTTTTCTTTAAGACGGATAAAAGTTTTTTCAGGCTCTCCGTGGGTTCTTATTATAACGGTATCGCCGCTTTTTATATCCGCGTCGTCAACGCCCGATACGATTTTTACGCCCGCGGCGGCAAGTTTTTTGTTTACCGATTCGTTGTGAATTATTTCGCCAAGTAAAAACCGCCTTCCGTCTTTAAGCGAAAAAGCCGTTTCCACCGCCCGTTTAACCCCGAAACAAAAACCGCTGTTTTTTCCTTTTATAACAATCATTTTAGCGTTTCTTTATGTATGACATAACCGTGTTTATAACGCCTTCTATGTCCATATTCGAAGTGTCTATCTCGATTGCGTCTTTCGCTTTAACGAGCGGAGAAAATTCCCTGTGAGAATCGTTATAATCCCGCTCTTCTATTTCCTTTTTCAGTTTATCGAAGTCAACTGCAAATCCTTTTTCTTTGAGTTCTTTGTATCTCCTTTTTGCCCTGACTTCTACCGCCGCGGTAATATAAAATTTATAGTCCGCGTCCGGCAATACGTAAGAACCGATATCTCTGCCGTCCAACACGCAAGACGTTTCGGAAGCGATTTTCCTTTGCATTTCAACCATCTTAAGTCTTACGCATTTCAAACTGCTTATATCGGACGCCGCCATAGAGACCTGCGGTTCGCGGATTTTATCCGAAACGTTTTCCCCGTCGAGGTACGTTTGCTGACTGCCGTTTTCGTACTTTATTTCAAGGTCTAATGTGTCTATAAATTTCAAAACCCCGCTTTCGTCTTTAGGCGCTATTCCCGTTTTTATCGCTTTAAGCGCCGTCGCTCTGTACATAGCGCCCGTGTCGAGATATAATATATCGAGTTCTTTAGATAATCTTTTTGCAATCGTGCTTTTACCGCTGCCCGACGGACCGTCAAGCGCTATTTTTATATTTTTACGCATTTTTTCTCCTTTAAATGAAGCGTTTAAGTATATTTCCTTTTTTTATTCCCCGAAAAATTCGTTTTCGAGACACATACAATATAAATGATAAATCGGCAAATGCTTTTCCTGTATCTTATAGGTCGCGTCGCTTTTTACGATTAAATTCAAATCGGCTATTTCTTTAAGCGCACCGCCGCTTTTACCTGAAAGCGCAATCGAATAAGCGCCGACGGTTTTGGCAACCAGCATAGCGAGTTTTACGTTTTCCGCATTACCTGACGTTGAAATACCTATAAAAATATCTTTATCCGTTAAAAGCCCGAAAGCCTGTTGCGCGTACATCATTTCCGCGCCGTTATCGTTTATGGTAGCGGTCGATATGGCGTCAGTACCGGAAAGAGCAATCGCGGGTATGCCGTATTGAAGTTTTTCCGCTAAAACAACACCGTCTTTCCCCGCATTTTCAAATTTTAATTTGTCGTCCGTTTTGAGTTTTCTCGGCAGAATAAAACTTTTAAGCAATTCACCCGCTATATGCGCGCTGTCCGCGGCGCTTCCGCCGTTGCCGCATATAACTATTTTGCCGCCGCTTTTAATTCTCGAAGCGGAATTTTCCACCGCTTTAACCATTTCGTCGTATAAATATTCAAGTCGGTTTTCTTTTAAAACGTCGTTTATAATTTTAAGAGTATTATTTTTCATACTATTCTCCGCTTATCAATAGATAAATTATACCAAATAGTCGATATAAAATCAATTTATTATAATAGGTTATGCGTTTTTCCCCGCAACAAAACCCGTGGAAAAGGCAATCTGTATATTAAATCCGCCCGTAAACGCGTCAATGTCTAACACTTCGCCCGCAAAAAACAATCCTTTAACTAATTTACTTTCCATGGTTTTGGGGTTTATTTCCTTAACGGAAACGCCGCCCGCTGTGATGATTGCTTCTTCTATAGGTCTGAGACCTTTAACTTTGAATTCCAGATTTTTAAGCGTATGCACTAAATTTGCGCGTTCCGCTTTTGAAATTTCACAACAACGCTTATCCCCGTTAATGCCTGCGCGGGACAGTACAATTTTAACAAGCGTATGCGGAACGATAAGCCGCATAACGTTTGCAAGCGATTTCGTTTTGCCCGCTTCAAATTCTCTTAAAAGGCGGTCGTCTAAAACTTTATCGTTTAACGCGGGCTTTAAATCTATTTTAAGTGTTATATCCCGCGCGTTTGTTCTGTTTAAAATACAAGACGCCGACAATATAGTCGGTCCTGAAACGCCGAAATGCGTAAAAAGCATTTCCCCGAAATCACTATATAATTCCTTGCCGTTTGATAAAAAGGCTACCGAGACGTTTTTAAGGGACAACCCCTGTAAATTTATAAAATCATTGCCTTTAAGTTCCACGCCGACAAGCGAAGGTTTTAAGTCGATTACGCTATGCCCTAACCCCTTAGCAAACCCGTATCCGTCCCCGGAACTTCCCGTAAGCGGATAAGAAAGCCCGCCCGTGCAGATTATTGCGGATTCACATTCAATAACTCCGTTTTCCGTTTTCACCCCGCACACCTTGCCGTCTTTGGTTTCGATTCCGTGAACCGCGGTATTAAGAAAAATTTTTACACCCGATTTTATCAGAACGTTTTGTAAGGTTTTGGTTATATCACTCGCCTTGTCGCTTTCCGGAAAAACCCTGTTGCCGCGCTCGGTTTTAAGTTTGCAACCGTTTTCTT
>CAMOVY010000084.1 GCA_946627905.1 uncultured Clostridia bacterium | reverse complement strand
GACCTAGATAAAGAAAGGGAAAGAATTAAAAAAGAACTTGAAAACGTCGAGAACGAAATTGCACGCGCAAGCGGCAAACTTGCAAACAAGGGCTTTTTGGATAAAGCGCCTAAAGCGCTCGTCGAACAGGAACGCGCAAAGTACGATAAATTTATCGATATGCGCAATAAACTGAACGCTCAACTTAAAGATTTATTATAAAACCTTACTCCCCGCGATGCCGCGGGGAGTTTTTTGTGAAAATTTAATTCAAATCCAAAGGAAAAAATTGACAATATATCTTTTTTATATTATTATATTATAGATATATTATTTAATATCGCTAAAAATAAGTTATGGAGAATGTTATGACAAAATTTAATGCTACTTGGCAAAAATCAATGCAACTTAAACTCGATTACAACAATATGATGGCGGAATTTATCGGCGAAAAAGAAGGGTTTACCGATAAGGACTTAAAAGCCGCCAAAAGCCTTGCGGAAGCGGCGCATAAAAACGTTTCCGAAAACAGGGGAACGGGTATGATGGGCTGGACGGAACTTCCGTACAATCAGCGTGAAATCGTCGAAGATATTATTTCCACCGCTAAAGATATCCGTAAAAAATTCGATAACTTCGTAGTTTTAGGTATCGGCGGTTCGGCTTTAGGTCCTACTGCGGTGTTTCAGGCGCTTTGCCATTTAAGGCACAACGAATTACCTAAAAAGGCGAGAAAAGCGCCCAAACTTTACGTGGAAGATAACGTCGACCCCGAACGTATGGCGTCCCTTCTCGGCGTGCTTGATTTGGAAAAAACGGTATTCAACGTTATTACAAAAAGCGGCGCTACTAGCGAAACTATGTCGCAGTACCTTATCATAATGAAAATTTTGAAAGACAAATTCGGCGATAAGGCTAAAGAACATATGATAGCGACAACGTCCGCAAATAAAGGCAACCTTATTAAAATCGCCAAAGCCGAAGGGCTTAAAACGTTTTATATTCCCGACGGCGTGGGCGGGCGGTTTTCCGAACTTTGCCCCGTAGGGCTGTTGCCCGCGGCGGTGCTCGGCATAGACATTAAGGCTATGCTTAAAGGCGCGGCTTATATGGATAAAATTTGCAAGACCAAAGATATTAAAAAGAACCCCGCCCTTATTTCGGCGCTTTTGGAATATCTGTCAATGAAAAAAGGCAAAAATATTTCCGTTATGATGCCTTATGCCGACAGCCTTAGATATATTGCCGACTGGTATTGCCAACTGTGGGGCGAAAGTTTAGGCAAAGCCGTCGATAAAGACGGAAATACCGTTTACGCGGGGCAAACGCCCGTTAAATCTTTGGGGGTTACCGACCAGCACTCGCAGATACAGTTGTACCGCGAAGGACCTTTCGATAAGGTTATAACTTTTATCGCCGTTGAAAAATTCCGCGCGGAAGTGGAAATAAGCGAAGGATGCAAAGAATTCCCCGACGTTTCCTTCCTTTGCGGGCATACTATGTCCGAACTTATCAATTCCGAACGTATGGCGACCGAATACGCTTTGACTACGGCGCATAGGTTGAATTATACCATTACCTTGCCCGAAGTGAACGCGTTTACCATCGGCGAACTTTTATATATGTTCGAACTCGAAACCGCATACGCGGGGGCGATGCTTAACGTAGATACCTTTAATCAACCGGGGGTAGAAGGCGGCAAGAACGCGACGTACGCGCTGTTCGGAAGAAAAGGCTACGAAAAGACTAAAGAAGAAATGGAAAGCGCACCGAAGAAAAAATCGGAGTATATCTGCTAATAAAATGCAAAAAAACGCTTGTACGAAAATTTCATCCGACGATTTGCCGCTCTATTTGTTTCATCAAGGCACTAATTATACCGCCTATGATTTTATGGGCGCGCATTTTGCGTGCGTAAACGGCAAAAACGGGGTTGTCTTCCGCGTCTGGGCGCCGCGGGCCAGCGGTGTATCCGTCGTCGGCGACTTTAACGGCTGGAACGCTGACGCTTCGCCTATGAACCGCATAAGCGACGGCGGCACGTACGAACTTTTTATAGAAGACCTAAAAGAATACGACGCATACAAGTTTGCGGTAAAGCATAACGGTAAAACGGTGTTTAAAGCCGACCCGTATGCGTTTCACGCGGAGACTTCGCCCGCAACAGCGTCTAAAATCTATTCTTTGGACGGCTACGTTTGGGGCGACGGGGAATATATGGCAAAAAGACTGCCGCCGTATAACCGCCCCGTGAATATTTACGAAGTAAATCTGGCGTCTTGGAAACGGCACGACGACGGGAATTATTATACCTATCGCGAATACGCGAAAGAACTAGTCGATTACGTGTGCGCTATGGGCTATACGCACATAGAACTTATGCCTATAACAGAATATCCGTTCGACGGGTCTTGGGGATATCAGCAGACGGGGTACTTTGCCATAAGTTCCCGTTTCGGCACGCCGAAAGACTTTATGTTTTTTGTCGACGAGTGCCATAGGCGCGGAATTTCGGTTATAATCGACTGGGTTCCCGCGCATTTCCCGAAAGACGAACACGGACTTTTCGAGTTCGACGGCACGCCTTGTTATGAAAATCAGGGACTTGACCGTCAGGAACACAAGAACTGGGGCACGCGCATATTCGACTGGGGCAGGAACGAAGTACAGAGTTTTTTGATTTCCGACGCCGTGTTTTTGTTCGATAAATTCCATATCGACGGGTTGCGTGTGGACGCCGTGGCGTCTATGCTCTATCTCGATTACGACAGAAAAGCGGGCGAGTGGATACCTAACGAAAACGGCGGCAATCAGAATTTGCAGGCAATCGCGTTTTTGCGGAAACTAAACACGGTAATTTTCGAGAGATTTCCGAACGCGCTTATGATAGCGGAAGAATCCACCGCTTTTCCGCTGATTACAAAGCCCGTGGATATAGGGGGGCTCGGCTTCAACTTTAAGTGGAATATGGGCTGGATGAACGACGTGTTGTCCTATATGTCCTGCGACCCGTATTTCCGTTCGGGGTGTCATAACAAACTGACGTTTTCAATGTTTTATGCGTTCAGCGAAAATTTTATTCTGCCAATTTCGCACGACGAGGTGGTGCACGGTAAAAAATCTTTGCTGGATAAAATGCCGGGGAATATCGAAGAAAAGTTTGCAAACCTTCGCGCGTTTAATCTCTATATGTTCGCGCACCCCGGAAAAAAACTCAATTTTATGGGCAACGAGTTCGGGCAGTTTAAGGAGTGGAATTACAAAGAAGGGCTGGAGTTTTTTATGCTGGATTATCCGCTCCATAAAAAATTACAGGAATTTAACCGCGCGCTTAACGGAATTTATCGCGATTATTCCGCGCTTTACGAAATTGACGACGGTTGGCAGGGATTTCAATGGATTTCCGCCGACGAAAGCGCTAATAACATTATATCTTTTGAAAGAAAAGACAAAGCGGGGCATACTATTGTCGTCGTAGTAAATTTTTCGGGCAACAGATACGATAAATACAGACTTGGCGTAGACAAGGGCGAATACAGAACGCTTATAAATTCCGATAGTAAAAAGTTCGGGGGCGCGAGCCACGATGTATTAAAGACGTATAAAACGGTTAAAAAATCCGCGCACGGCAGGGAAAATTCCATAATGATAACTCTTCCGCCGTTTACGGGTATTTATTTCGAGAAACTAAATTAACTGAAAGGTTATATCAGGAGAACTATATATGATAAGAAAAAAGAAATGTGTGGCAATGTTGCTTGCAGGGGGGCAAGGCAGCAGACTTTACGCCCTTACGAGCACGATAGCAAAACCTGCGGTGTCGTTCGGCGGAAAGTATAGAATAATAGACTTTCCGCTGTCTAACTGCGTAAATTCCGGTATAGATACGGTCGGGGTTTTAACGCAATACCAGCCGCTACTTTTAAACGACTATATCGGCAACGGACAGCCGTGGGATTTGGACAGAACGTTCGGCGGCGTTCATATTCTGTCGCCGTATCAGGGCAAGAATTCGTCCGACTGGTATAAGGGCACGGCAAACGCTATTTATCAGAATCTTCATTTTATAAAACAGTTCGACCCCGATTACGTGCTTATTTTATCGGGCGACCACATATATAAAATGAATTATTCTTTAATGCTTAACTATCATATTCTAAAGAACGCGGATTGCACTATCGCGGCAATCAGAGTGCCGATAGCAGAAGCGTCCCGCTTCGGGATATTAAACACCAACGAAGACGGCACTATTTACGAATTTGAAGAAAAGCCAAAAAATCCCAAATCAACGCTCGCTTCTATGGGGATTTATATCTTTTCCGCGGCAAAACTATATAAATATCTCGAAGAAGACAACAACGATTCTACTTCGTCCAACGATTTCGGTAAAAATATCCTGCCTAAAATGCTCTCTTGCGGCGAAAGGATGCTTGCTTACGAGTTCAGCGGTTATTGGAAAGACGTTGGAACAATCAATTCGCTTTACGAAGCGAATATGGACTTGCTCGGCGACAAACCGAATTTCGACGTTGCCGATTCCAACTGGAAAATTCAGTCCAAAAGTCCGCTTGCTCCGCCGCAATATATCGGCGACGACGCGAAGACGGTCAACAGCATAATAATGTCCGGTTGCGAAGTTTACGGCACGGTCGAAAACTCCGTACTCGCAAGCGGCGTAATAGTTAAAAAAGGCGCGGTGGTTAAGAACAGTATCGTAATGGCGGAAACGGTTATAGGCGAAAATTCGACCGTGGATTATTCGATTATAGACGAAAATACTAATATCGGCAAAAACTGCAAA
>CAMOVY010000083.1 GCA_946627905.1 uncultured Clostridia bacterium | reverse complement strand
CGGGATAAATAGTTCCCTGAACGAGATAGTCGACTTTGCCTATTTTTTTCGCTTCTTCTTCAAAGATACGGATAAATTCTTCGCCGATTATTTTTCTCTTTTTCTCGGGCTCAATCACGCCAGCAAGTTTTGATAAAAACCGACTTTCGGCGTTAACACGGATTAAATTCATATCGAACTCGCCGCGGAAAGTTTTTTCCACCAAATCGCCTTCGTTTTTACGTAATAAGCCGTGGTCTACGAACACGCACACGAGATTTTTGCCCACCGCTTTATGTAAAAGCAGCGCGGCGACCGAACTGTCCACCCCGCCCGACAGCGCGCATAACACCTTTTTGCCGTTAAGTTTCGCCTTGTATTCTGCTATCGTTTCCGCAACAAAATTGCCTATATGCCAGTCGCCCTTACACCCGCAAACGCCGTAAACGAAATTTTTAAGTATCGTTTTGCCGTATTCGGTATGCGAAACTTCGGGGTGAAACTGTACGCCGTAGATACGGCGCTTTCCGTCTTTAACGGCGGCATAACAGCACTTGTCCGTGCGCGCAATCGCCGTAAACCCTTCGGGCAACACGCTGACGAAATCGTTATGGCTCATCCAACAAATAGATTTTTCGGACACGCCGTTAAAAAGCGGCTCTTTCGTATCGACATAAAGCGGAATTTTACCGTATTCCGAAGAATTTTCCGCAGAAGACACCGTTCCCCCCGCCATATAGTTTATAAGTTGATGCCCGTAGCATATACCGAGCACGGGAATACCGAGATTTAATACGTTTTTATCGTAATGGGGTGAACTTCGGTCGTACACGCTGTTAGGTCCGCCCGTAAACACTATGCCCTTGTAGCCTTCTCTTAAAATTTCGTCCGTCGTTATTTTGTTGAAAGGTTTAATTTCCGCGTAAACGTTTTCTTCCCTTATACGCCTTGCAATAAGTTGGTTATACTGCCCGCCGAAATCTATTACGAGTATTTTTTCCATAACTTTCTCCGAAAAATAATATTATTATAATACCGCAAAACCAAAAAAAAGTAAAGAAAAAACCCTTCAACAAGAAGAGTTTTTCGTTAATTTATTTCCCGTACTTTTCTTTTAAGTAATTAAGCGCGTCTATGTACCCCGCGACACCCTTGCCCGCGATAAATTTTTCCGCATATAACGAAATATAACTTTGTTTTCTGAACTCTTCGCGGGTATTTATATCCGTTATATGAACTTCTACCGTCGGGATTTGCACCGCCTTTAACGCGTCTAAAATAGCAATACTCGTATGCGTATACGCGCCCGCGTTTATCACTATCCCGTCAAAGCGGCGGTACGCCTTTTGAATTACGGACACGATTGCGCCTTCAAAGTTCGACTGAAAGCACTTTACTTTTACGCATATTTCTTTCGCGTGCGCTTTGACGCTTTTAACAAGCGCTTTGTAATCGCTTTTGCCGTACAAATCGGGTTCGCGAATACCCAGCATATTCAAGTTTACTCCGTTTATAACGAGAATTTTCATAAATCCCCCCTAGTTTTTAGGATTGTAATTAAAAGCGGCAAATTTCCGTGCAACGGTTTCCGCACAAGTTTGTTTTTCGCCGTTATTCTCTACCGTAAAATCCGCCGCCCGCTCGTATTGCGCCTTTCTTTCTTCATACAATTTCGCTATGCCGCAGTTTTCAGAAAGCGGTCTGCCCTTGGCTGTAAGTAGCGACAAGTCGCGCTTTATATAAAAAATCACGCCGTTTGCCTTAAGCGAGTATACGTTATCTTGCCGCAAAACCGCGCCGCCGCCCGTCGCTATTACCGCGCCGCTACACATCGAAACTTTTTTTATCGTTTCCGTTTCTATATCGCGGAACGCCTGTTCGCCGTCCGTTTCTATAATTTCCGCGGGGGGTTTTCCCGTTTCGCTAAAAATTTCCGCGTCGGTGTCTATAAATTTCTTACCGAGAATATCCGCCACAATCTTACCGATTGTGGTCTTGCCCGAAGACGGCATGCCGCAAAGCACGATATTAAGTTTTTTACGGTACAGCGCGCCGATAATTTCTTCCGTATCGCCTGTATCAGAACGTACGCCCCAGATTTTTTGCGCTTCTGTTGCCTGTTTAACCAGCATCGGCAGCCCGTCCGAACACGGCACGCCGAGAAATTTTGCCTGCATAATAAGCGCGGTGTTAAAAGGGTTATAAACACAGTCGAAAACGCCGGTTAGTGCGGGAAATGCGCTTAAGTCCACGGGCGACACGCCGACGTTCGGATACATGCCGACGGGGGTTGCGTTTATAATAATTTGGGTATCTTTAAACTCATAACAGTTTTCATAATTAACAGCGCCCGAACGGCTTACCGTAATACAGCTTTTTGCGCCTTCCGCCTTGCAAAGCGCTTCCGCGGTCAAAGCCGCGCCGCCGCTGCCTAAAATCATAACCCGTTTATCGCGCAAAACAATATTTTTACGCGAAAGCGCGTAGCGCATACCTTCTATATCGGTATTGTAGCCGTAATATTTGCCGTCTTTTTTAACGACGGTGTTGACCGCGCCTATCGCTTTGGCGCTTTCGTCTAACCCGTCCAAAAACGGGATTATTTCTTTTTTGTACGGAATAGTTATGTTAAACCCGTCGTAGCCTTCTTTGATAAACTCGGCAAGGTGTCCGCGCGGCACTTCGCGCAAAGTATAGTCGATGCCGCTTAAAGCGTGTATTTCCGCCGAATAACTGTGCGAAAGGCGTTCGCCTATTAAACAGTATTTCATAGTTTTTCTTTATACGCGCCCAAAAATACGAAGTTTTCCGAACCGTTTTCGAGTTCGGCGATAAGGCTTTGCACGGCGGCGTCGGTTATATCACCGTCAAAATCGAAATAGAACATAAACTCGAAGTCCGCCCCCGCTATCGGGCGAGATTCTAACTTGGTAAGGTTAAGACCCAAAGCCGAAAACCTACCCAAAATCCTATTTAAACTCCCCGGTTCGTGCGGGAGAGAAGTCATAACGCTCATTTTATCCGCGCCCTGATAAATGCCAAGGTCTTTTTGTATCAGAATAAAGCGGGTGTAATTCGCGTCGCTCAACTGCACGTCGGACTGCAAAACCTTAAGCCCGTAAGTATCCGCACACTCTTTAGAACACAGCGCGGCAAGCGTTCTGTCTCCGCTTTCCGCAACTTTTTTGGCGGCGACGGCGGTATTTTCGTCCGCTTCCGCCTGTAAGCCGCATTTTTTAATGAACGCGTCGCACTGCATAAGCGCCTGCGGGTGCGAGATAACTTTTTTGACGGATTTTATATCCGTATCGGGCAGCGCGGCAAGACAATGCGAAATTTTAAGCCGTACAGACTTGACTATATGAAAGTTATGTTTCCGCATTAAATCATACACTTCGAGTACCGACCCCGCGGTGGAATTTTCGATAGGCAACACGCCGTACTCGCAAAGTCCGCTTTCCACCGCGCCGAAAACCCCTTCGAAATTTTTAACGTACACGATATTAGATACGGGAAAAAATTTCTGCGCCGCGACGCCGCTGTTCGCGCCCTTTATCCCCTGACAGGCAACCGTCGCCGACGCGGGCAGTTTGGAAAACCCTTTGGCGATAAGTTCTTTAATCGCTTCGGTCGTAGCAGAAGTTTTACCCATCACCGCGCTTTGGTAGGCTTTACTCGTAAAAAACACCGTTTCGTACAGTTCTTTAAGATACAGAGTGAATTCCTGCGGCACTTTGGACGCAAGGCGGAATATAATTTCCCGTTCCCTGTCGCCGTCCGTTATACTCTTACCCGTCTGTGCCTTTACTTTGGCAACTTCCGCGGAAAGCGCGGTGCGTTCCGCGAAAAGTTCGACTATTTTATCGTCGATACCGTCTATCTTTTTCCTTATATCGTCAAGTTCCATAAATTTCTCCTTATTAAAGTATTTCATCCGCTATGGCGATAGCTGCCGCACTCTCTATCACGGGTAGCGCGCGCGGCACTACGCACGCGTCGTGCCTGCCGTTTATAACTATTTCCGTATTTTCTTGTCTTTCTAAATCCACCGTCTTTTGCGGTAGCGATATTGACGGTGTGGGGCGGAACGCCACCCTGAAAGTTATAGGGCAACCGTTAGCAATCCCGCCGTTTATGCCGCCCGCACGGTTAGAATAAAATTTCACTTCTCCGTTTTCCATATATAAGCCATCGTTCGCTTTGCTTCCGCGCATTTGGGATAAATCAAAACCGTCGCCGAATTCCACGCCCTTTACCGCAGGGATAGCGTACACAAGGTTTGCGATTTTACCTTCAAGCCCGCCGAAAAGGTTATCGCCCACGCCCTTTACGCCGAAAATAACGCACTCCGCAGTACCGCCTACCGAATCTCCGACCGACTTTGCCGCACGTATTTCTTCCGTTATTTCGTCCTTTTTATCAAGCGACGGAAAGCCGCCCTGCCTTTTTGCGCGTATCTCTTCCGCGCAAAGCGTACCGCTTTTATAGGATTTAGCAAACACTTTACCTACCGACGACACATAGGCTTCTATTTCTATACCGCGCGTTTTAAGGCACTGTTTAAGTATTCCGCCGACAACGCAGAAAGGCGCTGTAAGCCGTGCGGAAAATCTGCCGCCGCCAGAAAAGTCCAGCGCGCCGTCTTTTATATGCCACGCGTAGTCTGCGTGCGACGGGCGGGGCTTTGCGTATAACGCCGAATAGTCCTTGCTTATTTTGTTTACGTTTTTTATTTCCGCGGTAAATTCGCCGTCTATAAGCCCGTTTTTTACGCCGTAAAATATCGGCTTATCGGGTTCTTTTCTGGAAGTCGAAAACACGCTGTCCGTCGCCTTTCTTCTTGATAGAAATTCGTTAAGCGCGTCTTCGTCGAAAGTAAAGGGCGGTAGCCCCGACGCCTTTACGC
>CAMOVY010000082.1 GCA_946627905.1 uncultured Clostridia bacterium | reverse complement strand
AAAAGGCTACTCGATTTCCACGAGCAAAAAGGCGCGCTTATTACCCTTTTTGCGCACCCCAACCTTCACCCCTACGATAGCGACCTTATTATAACCGACGAAAACGCGGTTATTAAGTCAATCAATAAAAAAAATTCGACGCGCGATTTTTACTATAAAAATCTCGTCAACGCGGGAATTTTCGTTCTGTCGCCCGAAACGCTCGGGTTTTTCAAAGAACTTAAAGTCGTCAATATGGAACACGATTTCGTGTCCCATTTTATTGACGGCGGAAAGGTGTTTGCTTATAAGTCTTCGGAATACGTTAAAGACGTCGGCACTGCGGAACGGTTTATTAACGCGGAAAAGGACTTAAAAAACGGCATTGTTGCCGCCAAAAACCTTAAAAACAAGCAAAAAGCCGTATTTTTGGACAGAGACGGCACGATAAACAAATATAAGGGCTTTATAAAAAATATCGACGATATAGAACTTTTGCCAAAAGTGTCCGACGCTATAAAGAAAATAAATGCAAGCGGCTATCTTGCGATTATCGTTTCAAACCAACCCGTAGTGGCGCGCGGCGACTGCACTTTTTCACAAGTTAATCAAATGTTCGATAAAATAGAGACCATGTTGGGTAAAGACGGCGCTTATATAGACGGCGTGTACTACTGCCCCCATCACCCGCACTCTGGCTTTTTCGGCGAAGTGAAAGAACTTAAAATCGACTGCGAGTGCCGAAAGCCCAAAATCGGTATGCTTAAAGCCGCGGAAAAAGATTTCAATTTAGATTTAAAAAAATGCGTTATGATAGGCGACGGCAACGTTGATATTCTAACGGGCAAAAACGCGGGTATTCCAACCGTTTTGGTTAAGACGGGCATAAACGACGAAATCACCGTTTCACCCGACTACTCGGCGGACAATCTTTTGCAAGCGGTGGAATTTTTTATCAAAGATTAGATAATAAGAAAATTTTTTTACTATCGGTCAATAATACACTTGAAAAAAATAAAAAGGAGATATATTCTATGCAAAACTATTTCAACCTTAAAGGTCAGGTAGCGGTCATTACGGGCTGCTCCACAGGACTCGGAGTACAGATGGCAAAAGCGCTTGCCAACCAAGGCGCAAACATCGTCGCTATCGCGCGCAGACAAAACCTTATAGACGAAGTCGCCGCGGATATCGCCAAAACTTACGGCGTTAAAACGCTTGCCGTTTGTTGCGATATAACTTCTACCCAAGAGGTAGACGCGGCAGTCGATAAAATTATGGCGACTTTCGGGCGTATTGATATTTTAATCAATAACGCTGGTACGGGCGCGGTAGCCCCCGCGGAAGATATTACCGACGACCAGTTCTATAACGAAATCAATATAGATTTATTCGGCAGTTTCAGGATGGCGAGAAAGATTGCAAAAGTCGCTATGCTTCCCCAAAAATACGGCAGAATTATCAACATTTCTTCTATGTACGGTTTAGTCGGAAACAAGGTTGCGCCCTGTTCCCCCTATCACGCAGCAAAGGGCGGCGTTGTGAACTTAACGAGAGGACTTGCCAGCGAGTGGGGCGCGAAAGGAATTACCGTAAACGCTATATGCCCCGGATATTTCTATTCCCCGCTCACCAAAGAAACGCTTGACAGCGATTTCTTCCAAGCGAACGCTAAAACAATGATTCCGCAGGAACGCTACGGCAACGAAGGCGAACTCGATACCGCCGCGCTGTTCTTCGCGTCGCCTATGTCGTCTTACGTAAACGGCGTAATTTTACCCGTTGACGGCGGCTATACGGCAATGTAAAAAATTCAAAAGTTTATAAAAAGACGCCGTTCGGCGTCTTTTTATATATTATGGATTTAACATTTAAAAATCGTTTTACAATTAAAAAATTATTTGTTATAATACAAGCGAGAAAACTTGCTTGCAAGGGATTTCAAGCGCAGTATTTCAATGTGAACGGCGATTTTCGCAAGAAAAACGCAGGGCGACGGGAGTCGCCGGCAAAACGCAGTTTTGTTTCGCTTTCACGTTATAATATGAGTTCAATATTTCAATTTTGCGAGTATGGCGGAATTGGCAGACGCGCTAGATTCAGGTTCTAGTGGGTAATACCGTACAGGTTCAAGTCCTGCTACTCGCACCATCGAAAGGCACTGCCTTTTTATTCAAATCACCTGCATGAACGTTTTTCGTTCCCGCAGGTGATTTTATTTATCGGCGTGCCTTTCGGGCGTCCTATCGGGGATGTTGAAATATGGACGCGATTGAAACCTACGGTTTAGCAATCGCTATTCCGTCGCAAATCTTCATTTGCTCCTTACAAGTCCTGCTACTCGCACCAAAAGCACGGGGAACGCTTTTGCGTTCCCCGTGCTTTTGGTTAGTAGTATCAGCGAGAACCTGTCGTTCATCCGTCCTTTGACGGACAATCCTGACGATAAAGGACCGCGTAGCGAAAGCGGAGCAGCGTCCTGCGACGGAGAACCCGTATAGCAATTACGGGTCGTGCCTTTCTCGTGCCATAATAAAAATATAAAGAAATCGGTGCAAACTCGCCGATTTCTTTATAACATTTTATGTGCTTATAATTCCACTACCGCTTGGGCGTTTAGGTTCAAGTCGGCAAAGTTTTTAGCCTTGTATTGCAAATAGCCTTCCGCACAAATCATAGCCGCATTGTCCGTACAATGCCGTTTTTCGGGCAAAACTAGTTTGACATTTTCCTTTTCCGCCCGTTTTATAAGTGCGTCGCGCAAATACCCGTTAGCACCTACGCCGCCCGAAACGGTGAGCGTTCTATAGCCCGTAAGTTGCACCGCTTTAAATGCTTTATCCACTAAAACGTCTATAGCCGCGTGCTGAAAGCTGCAAGCCACGTCTGATACGTTTACGGTATTCCCTTTCTGCGTTTCGCCGTGCACGTAATTTATAACCGCGGTTTTAAGTCCGCTGTAAGAAAAGTCGAACTCGCTACCCGTATAGTTATTGCCAAGCATTTTAGGGAGTTTTATTACGTTTTGTCCCGTCTTTGCCGCGTTTTCGACGTTAGGTCCGCCGGGGTACTTTAAGCCTAAAATACGCGCCACTTTATCAAACGCTTCCCCCACGGCGTCGTCGACTGTTTGCCCCAAAACTTTTAAATCGTAATAGTTTTCCACCTTGACAATCGCGGTGTGCCCGCCGCTTGCCAAAATCGTAATAAACGGCGGCTTAAGATTTTTATCCGCCAGATATGCCGCGGCAACGTGCCCCCTTATATGGCTTACGGGCACAAGCGGGATATTGTAGGAAAACGCAAGCGCTTTTGCAAACGATACGCCGACAAGCAGCGCACCCAACAGCCCCGCGCCCTTGGTGATTGCAATCGCGTCGATACCCGCCATTTTAAGCCCCGCGGATTTTAGCGCGTTTTCTGTCGCCGTCAAAATCGCTTCGGTATGCGCGCGGGACGCTATTTCCGGCACTACGCCGCCGAACTTGGAGTGCTCAAAAGCGGAACTTATAATTTCGTCCGCCAAAACTTCCCTGCCGCCACGCGTGATGGCGACCGCCGTTTCGTCGCACGAAGTTTCTATCCCTAAAATTATCGGCTTGTCCTTAACGGGCAAGCCCTTTATTATTTCGTCGTATTTCATTGTGATTTTTTAAGATAGTCGTTGATAAATCCCTGAATATTACCGTTCATTACCGAGTTAACGTCGGGATTTTCGTAGCCCGTTCTATGGTCTTTGACGAGAGTATACGGGCAGAACACATAACTGCGTATCTGACTGCCCCACTCGATTTTTTTGATTTCACCCTTAATATCCTGGTCGCGCTCAAGCCGCTCCGCTTCACGCTTTTCCAAAAGTTTACTTATAAGCATACGCATAGCCATTTCGCGATTCTGCGTCTGACTGCGTTCGTTCTGGCAGGAAACGACTATACCCGTCGGCAAGTGCGTTATACGTATTGCCGAATCGGTCTTGTTTATATGCTGACCGCCCGCCCCGCTCGAACGGAAAGTATCGATGCGCAGTTCTTCGGGGTTTACTTTAATCTCTTCGTCGTCTATAATCTCCGGCATAACTTCTATTGACGCAAAAGAAGTGTGCCGCCTTTTATTCGCGTCGAACGGCGAAATTCTGACAAGCCTGTGTACGCCCTTTTCGGCTTTAAGATAGCCGTAGGCATAATCGCCTTCCACCTTGAAAGAAACACTTTTAATCCCCGCTTCGTCGCCGTCTAATCTATCAAGTTCGGTAAGCGTGTAGCCGTTCTTTTGGCAATAGCAGATATACATACGGTAAAGCATTTCCGTCCAGTCGCAGGCTTCCGTTCCGCCCGCGCCCGCATGGAGCGAGAGTATGGCGTTCAAGTTATCGTATTTACCCGACAAAAGCGACTTTAAGCGGATATCTTCTATCATATCTTCCGCTTTTTTTAAGTCCGTTTCGATTTCCGCCAGCACGCTTTCGTCGTTTTCTTCTTCGGCGAGTTCTATTAAAACTTCCGCGTCGTCGACGATTTTTTCCGCGTCCGAAAATACGGAAATTTTATTAGATAGCGCGGCGATTTCTTTTGAAATCTGCTGCGCTTTATCTAAATTCATAAATATTTCCGGCTGTTCGGACTGCGCCTGCTTTTCTTTTAACTCGGTCTTTAATCTGTCAACGTCAAAGAGAGTGCCCTGCTTCCGTAAGTAGAAGCCTTAATTCCTTTATCTTTAATTTAAAATCTTCGATATTCATAATAATCCTTTATAAGTATCAAAAACGATATTTTTTAATTTTTCTCTGTCGTCAACGTCTTCTACTAAAAACATAGGCTTTGCACAGTCGTACGGCAAAGCCGTGCTTAAACCGTATTTTTTATTGCTTTCGGTAATTTTAACAAGCAGCCTATTATCGTATATTCCGCCGAACAGCACTCCGTCTTTATACAAAAGGTATTCGCCCATCATAGGCTTAACGGTGATATTGTACGAAAAATCAATTTGTTCCAG
>CAMOVY010000081.1 GCA_946627905.1 uncultured Clostridia bacterium | reverse complement strand
AGAACCGGTCCAACCTGCAAAGGTATAACCCGTTTTCGTAGGATTAGAAAGCGAAAAAGTGTTCGTCGTGATAGTATAACTCGTAGGATATCCCGAAGGCAAAGTTCCGTCGTTTAACGTGTAAGAAATAGTATAAGACGTCACGTCTGCGGAAATCGTGCCGAAATCCACAGTACTGGTACCAACCGTTTTAGAACCGACGCGATAAATTGCGTTCTCTTGGTTAGCCGTTCCGCTTACAAGCGTCCAACCTGATTTAGCGCTATAACCCTTATCGAGTTTGGCAAACCCGTAAACCGTACTGTTTTGATTGAACTGACTTCCGCTCGCAGAACCGCTCGTCGCGTTCTGGTTAGTGGATAGATATGCGTCTTTGATACCCGTTCCCTTCGTAATGTTGACGGCGGAAGTTGTAGTTTCCAAAAGAACGGCGGCAAGGAAGTAATAGTCGCCGGTGTCTTCTTTGTAATTGAGAACCGTGTAGTGATCGTCGGGACGTTCAGGATCAACGTAACCGTCGAAACCTTGTTTCTTAGTATAATCCGAATAATATACGGTACAGAAGTCCAATATATCGGCACCATTTTTGCCCGGCGTTCCGAATAATTTATATCCCGACGACGCTAAACCCGAGTTATTAAAATTATTTGCGATATCACTATCGGAAAAATAGAAATATCTGGTATAGAAATACGAATCGCTCGGAGTGTAATAACTCGGTGCGATAGAACCGCCAAAGGCAATGAAAGTACCACCAGTCGTGATGTATATAAGGTTCAGTCTGGCATTTCCATAACTCGTTGCGGTCGTTTTGACAAGTTGACTACGCCATGTCGTATTCGGAATCGGATTATAGTCGCTGGCATTCCACCCGTAGTCTGCCGACGCCGTATGCGTAGTAGAAGTAAATAAAGTCGCCGATGCTGCGAATACGCACACTACGGAAAGTAAGGCGATTAACACTTTTCTCATTAGCCTATGTTTTGTTTGTACCATAGTTTTCTCCTTTTGTATATTTTTTACTTTTTCCCGCCGATTTTTGTTTTTTTTAAAATAAAATATGGCAGTATTTTCTATATACTACCATACTAAGTGCAACAAAAGTGCAACAGATGCGGGCGTTTTCTAATTTTTATCTTCAAATATCGCCCAAGGGTACTGCGACATATATTCCCCGCGATATGCCCTTATTGCGTCTGGGTTGTTTTTCTTATACTCGTAAGCGTCGCAGTCGATTTTATCGACGTCGATATAACACTCGTTGCGACGCTTAATAAACACTCCTTCCGCACCGACCTTTTTTAGAGTCGCTAATATATCGGCAATCAGGTTACGGCAATAAGATTTATGGTCTTCTTCCCACAAAATTACGTTCAGTTCGTTAATATTTACCGCCACCCCTTCTCTGTCTATCAAATACGCGAACAGTTCTTTCGACTTGCTCCTTGAAAACTTTAACGGCTCGCCATTTACAAAAACTTCAAAATTCCCGAAACACTTGACTTGCAATTTTTTCGTCGATTTCATTTCCACGGGATAACGGAGTCCGTTAAGTTCTTCTTTAACCTTTTGTTCGTTTACGGGTTTTGTTATATATCCCGAAGCGTGCATTTTATATGCGTCGAGTGCGTAATCATTATATGCGGTAACGAAAATTATATTTATTAAAGGATTAACGCTTTTTAACTTTTTAGCAAGAGAAATACCGTTTAAAACAGGCATTTCGATATCTAAAAACGCAATATCAATTTTTGCCGTTTTATTTTCTTCAAAGGCAATCACGGGGTTTATATAGCACAATAGTTCGCACTCTCCGTTAAGCGCGGCATTTACTGCGCTCTTCAAACGCAAAAGCCCTAATTCTTCATCGTCAACAAGCAAAATTTTCATTTTATATACTCTGTTTTGAAAACGTTACGACAACGCTTGTCCCTTTATCCAAGTCACTGTTTACCGTCATATTGCCGCCACAGTTTTTTATCCTGTAACAAATGTTTTTAAGTCCTAAGTGTTCGTTACCGTTAAAGTCAATTCCGTCGGAGTTAAAACCGACCCCGTCGTCCTTTATTTCAACCACGTAATTATTATCGGTCTCAAACGTCTTAATTATAACCGTTCCGCCTTCTATCTTTTTTAAAATGCCGTGCTTTATGGCGTTTTCCACTATCGGTTGGATGGAAAGCGTCGGAACGTAAAAATCTGTAACTCTCGTATCGTAAACTACGTTTACACGTCCGCCGAAACGCATTGTTTCCAAAGAAACGTACGTTTTTATGTGTTTTAATTCGTCTTCAAACGAAATCAGTTTCGTTTCGGTAAGCGAAGAAAGGTTGTGTCTTAAATATTCGGTAAACCCGTCGAGTGCCGTCTCTGCCTTTTCGGGATTTATGCTTATCAGCGTGGAGATAGACGACAAGGCGTTATAAATAAAGTGCGGTTTAATTTGCGAAAGCATTATTTTTATATGCGCGTCTTTATTCTTTTCTTCTTCTTTTGCAAGGTCAATGTTTTTTTGCACGTTTACAAAAAAGAAAAGCACTTCGATTGCGATTATGATTGACGCATACGCTATCGCATAACCTTTAAATATGTTCTGAAAGATTATTGCGGCAAACGGTAAAAAGCAATATAATGCAAACGCCGTCTTTTCCCTTACGTTTAGGTGTTTGTTTGTCGCCGTAATGATAACGACCAAAATAAACATTACAAATTGATACCCTTGCGAAAGTATCATAGTTTTGCTTCTTTGATAAACTCCGTTTTCGGCTGTAAAGAAAACCCCCGTAAATATATTTACAACATCAAGCGCAATAAACACGGCAAAAAGTATATTGTTGAAAGCGTTTATAGTTTTTTCGGTCTTTCCCGAAGGAGACGTATAACTTTTCATATATTTATACAACATAAAAACTTCTAAGTTGTTCATTATATAAAAGGTCGTATAAAATGCAATTATATAAACGTTACTCGTATATACGGTTTTAATAAAAGTAAACGTCAGATACGTCGCAAAGTGCACGGCGGTGAAAACAAAAAAATCAAGAAGAGTTTTTTCGTCCTTTCTTTTGCTCTTTTTTATAAGTAAGTTTACGATATGTATCGTAAGAATTAAAATCCCCAAAATACAAACTGTTATATTAAAAATAGTATTGTTTTCCATAAATTTTCAACCTTTTATTTATTGTAGCATAAAGCAAGAAAAAAATAAAGCCTTTATTGAATTCAAATCCCGTCGGTGGCACATTTGCCCACTCTTTTAGATGTGTGTATAAAGTGTTCTTTGATTTTTCGGAAATAAAAACGTTTAGATGCCCAAGTGTCTTAAAGAACGCTTATTTTTGCCTAAAAATATGCAAAAATGGGTCAAAAGGCAAAAAAGACCTTTTGACCCACTTCTTTGGTTGCGGGGAGGGGATTTGATTTGCCCTGTTGCGCTAAAATTATTCGGGTTATTTTTCGCTACGCGAAAAGGCTGCCGCCCGTTGCGGACAGCGATCCCCTTTCGTTTATGCGCTTGTGGCAAAACACAACGTTTACGAAACGAAAGCGCTCTCAAAGAAAGTAAATCAGGAAGTTCAAATCCCCCTATATCGCCGTACAAAAACAAACCACGGCGACAGGCAAAACCGCCTGTCGCCGTGGTTGTGGTTGCGGGGAGGGGATTTGAACCTCCTGACCTTCGGGTTATGAGCCCGACGAGCTACCGAACTGCTCCACCCCGCGATACCGCACCCCCCGAAAGTGCTCTTTCAAAAGATGCTTTTATATGATATAACATAATTTCGGTTTTGTCAATGATTATTCCGTATTTTTTCGTATGTTTTTTGTTGTAAAAATGCGCTTTAATATAAAAAATAGGGTTTTGAACACAAAATAACATATTCAGCACTTGAAATTTTTATTACCGTTATGATACAATATACCTATGAACGCCGAAATTAGTAAAAATTTATACGGCAAAACGGTTGCCGTTGCCGTGAGCGGCGGCGCGGATTCTATGGCGCTGTTGCATTTTACGGCAAATTTCTGCACGCGTTTTAATATAAAAACCGTCGCTTTAAATATAGAACACGGCATACGCGGCGAAAACTCTTTGCGCGACACGGCGTTCGTTAAAGACTACTGTGCGAAAAACAATATTCCGCTTTTAGAATACAAAGTCGACGCGCCGCAAAAAGCCAAAACCGACAAAATCCCCATAGAACAGGCGGCGCGCATTTTAAGATATGAGTGCTTTTTTGACGCCGTTAAAAGCGGCAAGTGCGACGCAGTGTTTACCGCGCACCACAGCGCCGACAATTTGGAATCGGTACTGTTTAACCTATTCCGCGGCACGGGTGTTAAAGGACTTACGGGCATACGGGATTACAACGACGTTATATACCGCCCGTTTATAAAGTTAAGTAAGGCGGAAATAACCGATTACGTAAAAAAACACGCTATCCCGTTTGTGGACGACGAAACGAATTTTTGCATTGACTACACGCGCAACTTTCTGCGCCTTAACGTAATACCCAAAATCAAAGAAGTTTTCCCCGAAGCGGAAAAAAGCGTTCTGCGGCTTACCGAAACGCTTAAAACCGAAGACGAGTTTTTGTCTTCGCTTGCGGAAAAAGCGGTTTTTTGCCACGGCGACGGATACGGAATTTCCATAGACACCCCAAGCGCGGTGATGGCGCGGGCGGTAATTATAGCGCTTAAAAACCTAGGGCTAACACGCGATTACGAAAAGATACACGTTGACGACGTGTGCGCTCTTACCGAGAAAGAAAACGGCAAAACCGTGTCTTTACCTTTAAACATAAAAGCGGCGAGAGAGTACGACAAAATAACGTTATTTAAAGACCGTACCTGTGAAAACGATACCGCTATCCCCTTCACCACGGGCCTGCACGCGCTTGACGGACGGACGATAACCGTTTCGGCGTGCGATAACGTATCGGGCGAAGACCTTAAAACAGGGTTTTACGCAGATATCGACAAGATACCGGACGGCGCGGTAATCCGCTTTCGCAGAAAGGGCGACAGGTTCAAAAAGTTCGGCGGCGGAACGAAAAGCCTT
>CAMOVY010000080.1 GCA_946627905.1 uncultured Clostridia bacterium | reverse complement strand
CGGAAGAAATAAGTATATCTTCTAACTCTTCGTAAAAATCTTCGCCTATTTTATCTTTTGAAAAAAGTCCGCCGAGTTTTTTTGCCAAGCCGTCTTTAGTCTTTGACAGCGCGGCTTTTAACTTTCCGAATAATCCCATAATTATCCTTATATATCGTTTAATTTACTGAAACGCTGCGCCGCTTTCGATATTTTCCACGTCCGCAAGTTTAACGGAAACCATTTTCGACACGCCCTTTTCCTGCATGGTAACCCCGAACAGCGCGTCGGCAAGTTCCATAGTCGGCTTTCTGTGCGTGATGACGATAAACTGCGTTTCTTCCGAGAACTTTTTAAGGTATCTTGCAAATCTGTCGACGTTGGCTTCGTCAAGCGCCGCTTCTATTTCGTCCAGCACGCAGAAAGGCATAGGGCGCAAACGTAATATAGAGAAAAGTATCGCGATTGCGGTAAGCGCCTTTTCGCCGCCCGATAAAAGCGAAAGTTTCTGCAGTTTCTTTCCCGGCGGCTCTGCGATTATTTCAACGCCCGCCTCTAACCTGTCTTCCACCTGCGAATAGTCGAGTTCCAGCATAGCCCTGCCGCCGCCGAACAGTTCTTTGAATATCTTTTGGAAATTCTCGTTGATTTTCTTAAACCCTTCGTCGAACTGCGCAAGCATTTCGCCCTTGATTTTGTCGATTGCTTCTTTCAAGTCGCTTTCGGCTTTAAGCAAATCGTCTTTTTGGGTATTCATTTCTTCGTACCGCTCTTTAAGCATCTTGCTGTCTTCGATAGCGGTGGCGTTTATCGCGCCGAGCGACGCGCGCTTTCTACGCAAGCGATTTATCTCTTTTTCGCCCTCTTCCACGTCGTAGCCGTCCGCCTTGAATTTAAGCGCGGAATCGTAGTCCAACTGGTAGTCTTCGGCGATACTCTGCCCCATATATTCCAAATCGGAATCGATTTTTGCCAGCGCTATTTCTTCGCCGTGCTTTTTCTCCGAAAGTTCGGTAAGAATATTGTTAAGTCCTTCGCGCAGTTCGGCGTTTTTCGTCATCTTTTCGCGAAGTCCGCTCTTATAGTTTTCGATATTTTCGATTTCTTCGCGAAGCGCATTGACCTTTTCCTGCTCTTCTTTGGTTAAAGCGACCTTTTCTTCTTCGCGCTTTAATTCTTCGATTATACCTTTAGCGCCGTCCACGCTTTCAGTAAGCGTTTCGATAGTGTCCTTAGCGCCCGCGCTCGTCGTTTTAAGCCTGTCCATATCCTGCATTAATCCCGCAAGCTGCGCTTTCTTTTCGGTTATAGCAACCTGAATTTCCGTACTTTGCATACTTATGTCGTCGCGTTCACGGCGTAGCGCGTCGTATTCCGCCTGTTGCTTATCCGCACTTTGCATGGCGGCGGCTTTTTCTTCTTCGGACTTCTTTCCGCCGCTTTCGTAAGTTAAATACGACTGCTCTATTTCGCCAAGCCGCTTTAATACGCTGTCCGATAAATCGGAAACGCTTTCTATTTCCCTGTCTAAATCGGAAAGCGTCTTTTCAAACGCGGACTGTTTTTCGCGTTCGACCATAAGTTCCTGACGCGCGCCGTTGTACGCGTCGTTTAAAATTTCAAGTTCGGCAAAATGCTTGTCCCGCGCCGCTTCAATCTTCGCCTTTTCGGCTTTTAACGCGTCCATCTTTTCGCGGCTGGATTTTAACTGTTCGGCGTTTTCTTCTATACGTCTGTCCGAAGACAAAACGCCCGAAGCTTCCGCCCTGCGCGAACCGCCCGTCATAGAACCTTGCGGCGTAAACACGTCGCCGTCCAAACTCACCATCTTAAACGCAAAGCGGTACTTATCCGCTATGAATTTGGCGTTTGCAAGCGTGTCCACAATAAGAGTGTTGCCGAGAAGGTTAGATATAACGTTTTCGTACTCTTTATCGTAAGAAACCAACTCGTCCGCAACGCCCAAAGCGCCCGTTTCGTTAAGCGCCCTTATGATTTCCGCACTCTTTTCTCTCGGTTTTACCGACGATACGGGCAAGAAAGTTATTCTGCCCATTTTGTTGGCTTTTAAGTATTCTATTAAATATTTGGCGTCTTCGGTATTCGCTGTGACAACGTTCTGCGCGCCCATAGCGAGCGCGGTCTCAAGCGCCACGTCGAACTTTTTATCTGACTTTATAAGTTCCGCAACTACGCCCTTAATCCTGCTTTTAACTGCGGGGTTTTTCTTTGCTTCCTGCATTAAAAGTTTGACCGCGGGCGCGTAGCCCTCGTATTTTTCCTTCATATCGCGGTAAAAATTGTCCCGCGTCATAAGCGTGGAAATAAGCGAGTTTAAACGGAATATATCGTTATCCGCGCTAGCCGACTTTTCGTTGCCTTCTCTTACCTCGTCTTCCTTTTCGGCAATACGGTTTTTATAATCGAACACCGAACGGTCAAGTTCGTCTATCTTTTTGTCCGTTTTCTCTTTATCGGCAAACACCGCTTCGCGCTTTACGTTAAGTTCGTCGGCGCGCGCGTTAAGTTCTTTAAGTTTGTCGTTTAAATTCGCCCGCTCTATGCCTACAGCGCCTTTATTTAACTTAAAGTCCGACAGCGACTCTATGGATTTTATTATCTTCTGCTGATTGCTCTGCGCAAGTTCTTCGCCCAGCGCAAGTTTTTCGGAAAGACTTAAAAGCCTACGGCTTAAGTTTTCCGCTTTGGCGGACAAATCTTTCAACTCCTTATCCGCCGTTTTATATTCGCCGTCGGCTTTGATATACGCCTCGTCGCACTCGGCGATTACCGCGCGGCTGTCCTCTATCTCCTGTAAAGACCGCTCTATCTGGCTATTAAGGTAGGAAATTCTTTGCTCGAAAAGTTGCTTTGCGCCCGACGATTTTTCCAGCCCTACGCGGCGGTCGGCAAGTTCGTCGTTAAGGCGTCGCAGTTTAATGTCCGCGCCGTCAATCTCCGCAAGAATTTTGTCGTTTTCCGCCTGCGCCGTCTCTAAATCACGCTTTTTTAGTTCGGTTTCTTCGTTAATGCCGTTTATCCTGTCGTTTATCCTGCTTTTGGCGGTAGCAACCCCGTCCACTTTGCCGATATACGTATTAAGTTCGTGGAACTTAAGTTGCTCCGAAAGTTCGTTGAATTCCCGCGCCTTTTCCGCCTGTTTTTCCAAGGGGTCTAAACGATTTTCTATTTCCGAAAGGATATCCGAATACCTTACGATATTTTCGCGCGTGCGCTCTAACTTGCGTTCGGACTCTACCTTTCTCGACTTGAACTTGGCTATCCCCGTCGCTTCTTCAAAAATAACGCGGCGGTCTTCGGGTTTTGCGGACATTATTTCTTCGACTTTGCCCTGACCTATTATCGTGTAGCCCTCTTTACCTATGCCGCACTCCCGCAATAAATCGATTATATCCTTAAGCCTTGACGGCTGTTTGTTGATAAAGTATTCGCTTTCACCGCTCCTATACAGTTTACGGGTGATTATAACTTCGTTAAAATCCAGATTGAAAATTCGCTTGGAGTTATCGAAAAACAGCGACACTTCGCAATAGGATAGGGATTTTCGGTTCTGCGTACCAGCAAAAATAACGTCCTGCATACTCGACCCGCGAAGGGTTTTCGCCGACTGTTCGCCGAGTACCCAGCGTATCGCGTCCGCCACGTTGGACTTGCCGCACCCGTTCGGTCCGACTATACCCGTTATTCCGTTGCCGAACTTGATTTCCGCTTTATCCGCAAACGATTTAAAGCCGTAAAGTTCTACCTTTTCAAAATTCATTTTTTACCTGCCGTTTTATTACGTTTTCCGTCTTTTATAAGTCTTAATACAGCCGTCTTTGCCGCGTCCGCTTCCGCAAGCCGACGGGTACTACCCTTACCTTCGGCAACCACCGCGCCGTTAAGTAGTGCCGCAACGCGGAACTCCGGCTTATGGTCGGGACCGGTTTTTGCAAGCGTTTCGTATGACACGCTGCCGAGTTTTTTCTTCTGCACGTACTCCTGAAACTCGTTTTTACTGTCGCACTTCATTTCCTTGCGCGCGGCACGTTCGATAACTTCGAAATTCTTTATTATAGTATCTTTTACGAACTTTTTGGCGGCGGAAAGCCCCCCGTCTATGTAAATCCCCGCGACCAACGCTTCGTACACGCTAGAAAAAAGTTTTTCGTCCGAGTGCGCGCTCCGTTGTTGTCCGTTGCCGAGCAGCATAAAAGAAGCAAGCCCTAATTCGTTCACCGCCTTTAAAAGGGGTTCGCGGCTTACCATACCCGCGCGCTTTACGGTAAGTTTACCTTCGTCGCCCGCGGAATTGTTGTAAAGGTACTCCGTTGCGATAAATTCGATTATCGCGTCGCCGAAAAACTCTAAAAGTTCGTTGTCTTCTTCGCCGTGTTCGTGCGCGTACGAAGAGTGGGTAAAACACTTTCGAAGTAGCATTTTATCCTTAAACGAATAACCTATTCTGCTCTCTATCCCGTCGATATCGAATATCATTTCGCGTTCGCTACGCCGCTTATCTCCAGCGCGGCGGTAATTTTGTCGGCTAAATCGAATTCCGCGTAATCTACCGCCTGCAAAACGGCGTTTTTAAACGTTTCCTTACCCGCCGAACCGTGCGCTTTTATTACGGGCTTGTTTACGCCGATAAACAGCGCGCCGCCCTTTTTGCTGTAGTCGAGTTTGTTTTTTAATTTGGTAAGCCGCTTTTTAAGGAACAATCCCCCGATTTTACTAAAAAGCGAACCTTTTATCGCGTCTTTTACGCCGTAAAGCACGGTTTTAACCGCGCCTTCCATACTTTTAAGCGCAATATTGCCAGCAAAACCGTCCGCAATCACCACGTCCGCTTCGCCCGACAAAATGTCTCGCGCTTCCATATTGCCTATGAAATTTATGCCTTTCATTTCTTTTAGCATGGGAAAAACTTCGTGGCAAAGCGCGTTGCCCTTTTCGTCTTCCGTGCCGTTCGACAGTAGTGCGACTTTGGGGTTTTCCACCCCCATAGCCTTGGCATACACCGTGCCCATAACCGCGAACTGACAAAGGTTTATCGCTTTGCAGTCGGCGTTCGCGCCCGAATCCATCAAAAACACGTTTTTACCGTTAAGCGTAGGAATAACGGGGCAAAGCGCGGGGCGCACAACGCCGTTTATTCTGCCGAGTTTTAAAG
>CAMOVY010000079.1 GCA_946627905.1 uncultured Clostridia bacterium | reverse complement strand
CGCCGCTTTCGCTTCTTCAGGCATAATTTCGGGAACGGGGTTCGCCATAGCCATAACTATGGGGTTTTTATTCATGGTTTTAACCATTTCCTGCGTTAAAACTCCGGGGCTTGAAACGCCGACGAATATATCCGCGCCCTTGACCGCGTCAGCAAGCGTGCCGCGTTTACCCGCCTTATTAGTCCACTCCGCGATTTTTTCCTTTTCGGGGTTCATACGTTCGGTTCTGCCCTTGTAGATTATGCCCGTTCTGTCGCACATAATGATGTCTTTAGCGCCCATAGCAATCATAAGTTTAGCAATCGCTTCGCCCGCAGCGCCCGCGCCGGAGAACACGATGGACACGTCTTCCCACTTCTTTCCGACTATCTTTAACGCGTTGATGGTCGCCGCCACGCACACGACCGCGGTGCCGTGCTGGTCGTCGTGGAATATCGGAATATCGACTTCAGGGTCTTCTTTAAGCCTTTTTTCTATTTCAAAGCAACGGGGGGCGGAAATATCTTCTAAGTTCACGCCGCCGAAACTACCCGCTAAAAGTTTTACGGTTTTGACGATTTCGTCAACGTCTTTACTCCTTATACAAAGCGGGATAGCGTCCACGTTTCCGAAAGTTTTAAACAGCGCGCACTTGCCTTCCATAACGGGCATCCCCGCTTCGGGTCCGATATCGCCGAGTCCCAAAACCGCCGTGCCGTCGGTTATAACGGCAACGAGATTGCCGCGCCCCGTAAGTTCGAAAGATTTATCGTAATCCTTATTGATTACAAGACAGGGTTCTGCAACACCGGGGGTGTACGCTAACGACAAGTCCTGCTTGTTTTCGATTTTTACTTTGGAAACGACTTCCAGTTTGCCTTTCCATTTAGCATGAAGTTTCAAAGATTCTTCCGCATAGTTCATAATATATTGCTCCTTTTAAAATATTGATTTTTTATTTTTCTGAAACGATAAACGCGTCGTATATCGCCCTGATACATTTTTCGTAATCGGCGTTTGCTACACCGATTATAATATTAAGCTCGCTTGAGCCTTGGTCTATCATGGTTATGTTTATGCCGGCATTTGCAAGCGCGGCGAAAAGCGTAGCCGCAGTTCCGCGTCTGCGTGCCATGCCGTGCCCCACGGTCGCTATAAGCGAAATGTTTTCTATAACGTGAACGTAATCGGGACTTACATTTTCGCGTATTTCGTTGACTATATCGGTAAGCACGCCGTTTTTAAGCTGCTCCGATTCCAGAACGATGGAAAGCGTGTCTATCCCCGACGGCACGTGTTCTATGCAAAGCCCGTGATGCTCTATCACCGAAAGCACGCGGCGCACAAACCCCACTTCGGAGTTCATCATGGATTTTTCGATAAATATAACGGTAAAGTCCTTTTTACCGGCAATTCCCGTTATAACGTCGTCGCCTACGGACTTGTACTGTTCGTTCGGAACTATCATCGTACCCGCGTCTTCCGGCTTAAACGTGTTTTTGATATTGATGGGAATTTTGCCTTTCATTACGGGGAAAATCGCTTCGGCGTGCAGCACCGACGCGCCCATATACGAAATTTCGCGCAATTCCTTATAAGTTATCTGCCTTATGGTTTTGGCTTCCGGCACTATTCTCGGGTCGCAAACCAAAAAACCGCTGACGTCCGTCCAGTTTTCGTACAAATCAGCCGAAACCCCGCGCGCTATAACAGACCCCGTTATATCGCTGCCGCCGCGGCTGAAAGTTTTAACCTTACCTTCGTAATCTCTGCCGTAAAATCCGGGAATTACCGCCCTTTCCACTTTTTTAAGGCGGGTTTTGACCTTATCGTCGGTATACTCGTCGTTAAGCCTGCCGTGGCTGTCAAACCGTATCATATCTTCGGCGTCCACGAACTCGAATCCTAAATATTCCGCCATAATTCTCGCCGCAAGATACTCCCCGCGGGAAGCGGTAAAGTCCGCACTCTTTTTCTCAACAATCTCGGCTTCGGTTTTGTCCAGAATTTCGTCGAAATTTATAGACAGGTTAAGGTCTTTGACTATCCCCGAAAACCGTTCGCGGATAAGCGCAAAACGCGCTTTAAAGTCGCCCTTTCCCGTCAAATCGCGGTAGCAGGCATAAAGCGTATCGGTAATTTTTATGTCGTCTTTATTCCTTTTTCCGGGGGCGGAAACCACTACGAATTTGCGAGACGCGTCCGCATTTACAATGTCTTTTATTCTCTTTATTGCCGCCGCGTCCGCCATAGACGTGCCGCCGAACTTACATACCTTTAACATTTCGTACCTTTTATATCCTGATTTTTTTGCCTTCTAAATAATACCGTTTTTCCACACCCATACCCATAGAAAATGTCTTTCTGGGCAGCGAACCGCTTTCTGACACGTATTTAAACAAATCGCTTTTATTAAGCACGTCGGGCATAACGCCTACCGCGGTTTTATCCGCCTTTACGAGTTTAATAAGGTTCTCTTCCCCGTGAACGTAATCCACAGCGCCACCGTGCTTTTCGATATATCCTTTTATAAAGCCGTCGATTGCCGAAATAACTGCGGGAAGCGCGGCGTTTCCTTTGACTTCCGTTTTTCCATCGCCGTCCGTTATCACGTAATGCCCCGCCGCCGCGGCTTTAAGTTCTTTTATAAACTCCGCCCTGTTAACGCCGCTTACGAAACGGTAAATCGGTTCGAAGTAAATGCCTTCGTCGTAAATATTGTTAAACTCCGCAAGCGCAAACCGCGCGGGATGGGTTTTTCTCTCTTCTTCGGTAAGCGTTTCTTTCACCTTATTCCAGTGCGCCTTTGCCGTCGCAAGCGAGTGATTGCCGTCGCCCACGGCAAACGCGAACTTATCACAAGTACCGTATTTTTGATTAAGCCTGTCTTCTTCCAAAAGCGCGGCGAACTTTTCCGCAACCTTTTCCGTTTCAGGCACGAAGTACCCTTCTATATGCCCGCCGCCCATATTAAGCGTAAAGTCGTAAAGTTTTTTAAACTCCGCACGTCTTTCGTACAGTTTTTCGGTTATCTCCCTGCGCTCGTCGTCAAAGAGTATCATAATGTGCGGGAATTCCACAGCCGCGTTTTCGCGGATTTTAAGGCGGGGCGGAATACGCTCTTCTATAGTGCCTTCGGTCGCGCGGATAAGGTTTTTAACGCCCTTTTTATAGTCGTATTTTTCTAAGTCCGCGCACGCTATAAGCCCTATGCGCCTTTTTACGAAAGGCGTAGTCCGCACGGTCAGAACGTACCCGCGCGGCAGAGTTTTAAACACGCCGCTATCCAAATAATTCTTTATGTTGGCGTTTATCTCTTTTATACGTTCTTCTGCGCAATCGTTTAAGTAAATTTCGGGAAGAGTGAGTTTAAGCGTCGACTTTGCGTCGCCCACAAATTCGGCAAGTTTTTCCCAATAATCCTTTTCGCTGGTAAACTGGTCGCACGCAACGCACGCCCACTTTTCCATATCCGCGCCGTCGGGAATTAAAATTTCCGCAGGATATAAGCCCGTTTCCGTCATAGTGCCACCTTTACAGATTGATAACCACGACGGTCAGTACGGCAACGAATAGCGCAAGCGCGCCTATGCCTATATTACGCCATATCGCCTTGGCTTTACGTTCGTTATTATCAAACTGGTTGTTGCTGTATTTCCCGTTTTCCATACTCTCTCCCTATTTTCTCACGCTTTCGAGTTCTTGCCAGTAGTATTTATTGAGCGTTTTCTTTAAAGTTTCGAAATCCGCATACCGCGAAATTCTGCCCGCCCTTGCTATTGAAATAATACCCGTTTCTTCGGATACGATTAAAGAAACTACGTCTATGGTTTCGGTTATCCCTATCCCCGCGCGATGGCGCGTGCCTAAATCTTTCGGGATATTATCCACGTTCTGCGAAAGGGGCAAAAAGCACCCCGCCGCCACAATCTTCGTATCGCTTATTATCATAGCGCCGTCATGGAGCGGAGTTTTCGGGAAAAATACGCTTTCTATAAGTTCGCTGGAAATATCCGCTTCGAGTTTTACGCCGCTGTCTATTATCTGCGAAGGTATATTGCCTGTCGACAGCACGATTATCGCGCCCGTGTCGCTTTTGGACATGTTCTGGAGCGCCTTTATTATCTCGGAAATACAGTTTTCCACCTTTTCTTCGTCATAACTCCTGCCGCCAGCGTGCTTAACGTCCGCAAGTTTCATATTCATATGTGCCCATATGATACGCTTTAACTCCACCGAGTATAAAACGATAAGTATCACGAGATAAATTGCGGGAATAACCAAAAAGATGGCGCTATTCATATTGCTTAACGCTATAATGCCCGCGCCGAGTATCATCGAAAGCACGAATATGCTTACAAGCCCGCCCGACTTATTGTCAAGCAGAAATCTTATCATATAAAAATACAGCACGGCAAACACCAGCACGCTGACAGACAGCGCGACTATAATTTCCGCCGAACCCGTAAATTTTGTCCAGAAATCGGATAGTTTTTGACCAATGTTCATTTTCCCACCTTGTGCCGACGGCTTTATTCCGTCATAATTTTAAATATATTTATCCACATAACGTCGTCCGCGTTCATCTTGCCGCTCTTTACCGCGTAATCGGCGTCGGAAAGCCTATCGACCGCGTTTTTAAGCGCGCGCACTTTAAACGCCGCCGCCTGTTCTTTGGCTTTTTTCACCGCGAATTCCTTTATCCCCAAAAGCGCGGCGGTATCCGCGTTCGACTTATCGCTTATCGCTACGAAAAGCAGCCGCCTGAAATAATTATATACCGCGGCTATAATCTTCGCTTCGGTATCGCCCTTATATAGCATATCTTCGATAATCATTATCGCCGAATCGAATTTCTTTTTGGCGATATAATCGGTCATTTCGTAAATTTTATATTCCGAGTCGCGGTACACTAAAATATCGATTGCCTGCTCGGTTATTTCGCCGTTTTCACCCGCATAGGCGATAAGTTTTTCCGTCTCGTTCTTTACCCTTGTCATATCCGAAAGGCAATATTCGGCAACCGTCCTGCTCGCCGCGTCGGAAATTTTAACTTTCGCAGCAGCAGCCGTCGCCTTTATCCACTTAACTATAAGCGGTATTTCCGCCGCGCCGCAGGATACCGTACAGGCGTTTTTGAATTTCTTAAACGCTTCGTGCGGTTTTTCGTTTACTATTACTAAAAGCGAACCTTTTACGGGGTTTTCCAGAAATTCTTTCAGTCCGCCGCGAATT
>CAMOVY010000078.1 GCA_946627905.1 uncultured Clostridia bacterium | reverse complement strand
GCAGCAGTTTTTGGGAAAGTTCCAAAAGGGTTATCATTTGTTTTCCCCCCGTTCTATTTGGGCGAAAAGCCTGTTCATCTTATCGCCGTACTCCATAGACTCGTCAAGGATAAAAGAAAGTTCGGGCACGGTGCGTATTCTCATAGCGCCGCCGAGTTCGTAGCGTATGCGTTTAGCGTTTCTTTTTATCGCGTCGAAAGTTTTTAGTTTCTTTTCTTCGTCGTTAGAAAACACGCTTACGAACACCTTGGCGTAGGAAAGGTCGCGGCTGACGTCCACCTTTATTACCGAAACCATTTCGGTAATGTCGGTATCGTTCAATCGCCTTGAAATTATTTCGTAAATTTCCTTTTTGAACTCGCTGTTTAATCTCTCCGTACGCGAAACAGCGCCCGTGCGTTTTTTCATATTACTGTTTTACTTCTTCTATCTGATAGCACTCTATAAAGTCGCCGACTTTTATGTCGTTGAATTTCTCTATGGAAATACCGCACTCGTAGCCCTGCGCTACTTCCTTTACGTCGTCTTTAAAGCGCTTTAACTGCAACACGTTGCCCTCGGTTATCATAACGTCGTCGCGATATATACGCAGTTTGCCGTTGCGAAGGATTTTGCCTTCGACGACATAACATCCCGCAACCTGCCCCACGCCCGAAATCTTGAATACTTCTCTGACTTCGGCTTTGCCGAGATACACTTCGGAAATCTTGGGCGCAAGCATACCTTTAAGCGCCTTTTCGACGTCTTCTATCGCTTCGTAAATAACTCTGTAGAGTTTTATGTCCACGCCGCTGTGCTCGGCTATTTGCTTCGCGTTGGAATCGGGGCGCACGTTAAAGCCGATTATTATGGCGTTAGAAGATTCCGCAAGCATAATGTCGCTTTCCTTTATAGCGCCCGCCTGCGCGTGTATAACGTTGACCTTGACTTCTTCGTTCGAAAGTTTTTCAAGCGAAGATTTGACCGCTTCGACCGAACCCTGAACGTCGGCTTTGACGATAACGTTAAGCCCCTTGATTTCGCCTTCGGCAATCCTGTCGAACACGTCGTCCAGCGTGATTTTAGCCGACGCTTTTATCATATTTTCGCGTTCTTTGTTCTTTCTTTCTTCGGCAACGAGTTTCATAAGTTTGTCCTGTTCCACCGCGTAAAGAATATCGCCCGAATTCGGCACGTCGTCAAGCCCCATTACAGAAACGGGAACGGACGGACCTGCGGCGGAAACTTTTCTGCCCTTATCGTCCGTCATGGCGCGGATTTTACCCGTTGCCGTGCCGACTATAACGTTATCGGCGATTTTTAAAGTACCGTTCTGAATAAGTACCGTGGCGATAGGTCCTTTGCTGCTGTCGAGTTTGGCTTCTATAACCACGCCCTTTGCCATACGCTTGGGGTTGGCTTTAAGGTCTTTTATTTCGGCAACTAAATTGATGCTTTCCAAAAGCCCGTCGAACCCTTCGCCCGTCTTTGCCGAAACGGGACAGATTATCGCGTCCCCGCCCCAGTCTTCGGGCAACAGTCCGTGTTCGGTTAATTGCTGTTTTACCCGTTCGATATTCGCTTCGGGTTTATCCATCTTGTTTACCGCAACTATTATCGGAACGTCCGCCGCCTTCGCGTGGTTTATCGCTTCGATTGTCTGCGGCATAATGCCGTCGTCCGCCGCGACGACTAAAACGGCGATATCCGTCGCCTGCGCGCCGCGCGCACGCATAGCCGTAAACGCCGCGTGCCCCGGGGTATCCAAAAACGTTATCTGATTGCCGCCGACCGAAACGGTATAAGCGCCTATGTGCTGGGTTATACCGCCCGCCTCGCCCGCGGCTACGCTGGTCTTACGTATTCTATCGAGTATAGAAGTTTTGCCGTGGTCGACGTGCCCCATAACCGTCACGACGGGCGGGCGGCGCACGAGATTTTCTTCCGCGTCGGCAACTTCTTCAAAGCCTGCGGCAAGCGTGTCTTCGGCGGTCTGCTCCATTTTAAGTTCGAGTTCTACGCCGATATCGTCGGCTATAAACGCCGCGGTGTCAAAATCCACCGAGTCGTTTATGGTCTTCATAATGCCCTCTTTAAACAGGCGCTTGGTAATTTCTGCGGCGGTGATGCCGATTTTTTCGCTTAACACCTTAAGCGGAATTATATCGGAGTTTACTATCGCCTTTTCTATCTTTACGGTAGAAACCGCCTGTTCTTTGGCTTTCTTTACGGGGCGGAATTTTCTGTACCCCGTCTTGTTCTCGTCAAAATCTTCAACGGAAATACTGTTCTTTATAAGCGCGCGCTTGTTTAAGGTATGCTTTTCTTCGTAATTTTTTTCACCCTTAGCTGAATTCTTTTTGTTAAAGCCGCCGCGTTTATCTTCGGTGGGAATAATCGGCGGAGCAACGTAAGCGGCTTGCGGGCGACGCGCACCCGTTTTAAAGTCCGGTTTATTGCCGAACGGCTTGTCGGTCGGAGTAAAAGTCCTGTTTTTAGGTCTGTCCGAACCGGCGTTTTTGTCGGGCACAAACTCCCTGCGTACGATAAAAGAAGGCATTTTCTTTTCTTCTTTCGCTTGCGGCGCGGGCTTTGCTTCCGCGGGTTTTTCTTCCGTGGCGGAAACTTCGGGCGCTGCCGTGTCCTGCGGCTGTTCCGCGGGCTTTACTTCCGCCGCGGGAACTTCGGGCGCGGCATCTGTCGCTACCGCCTTTTCTTCGGCTTGCCGCTTCGAACTCTCTTTTTCGGCAAGTATTGCCGCTTCCGCCGCCTTTTGCTCCGCAATAGCGGCAAGTTTACCGTCGATAAGCGCCTTAAACTCTCTTATGCGCTTTTCGCTGTCGGCAAACCCGTTCTTTAAAATATCAGCGCCGCCGTCTTTTAAGATTTCGGCTATAATTTTAATATTGTCTATCTGCATCTTCTTTTCTGCCATATTTGCTCTCCGTTTAAGTATATGGTTTTCGTCTTTTAATTACCGATTTACCGTTATGCGAGTTCCGTTAAAGCCTCCGCCGCGTTTTCAATAACCGCTTTGGCAAGCGAATAATCGGTTATCGCCGCTATCTTTACCCCGTCTTTATGCGAAAGTTCCGACAGCGTTTTATTATTAGTGCGAAAAACTTTGCACCCGTACTTTCCGCCGTACTTTACCGCCGCTTTTACGGTGTTTTCCGCCGCGGTTTTACACACCAAAATCACGAACGCTTTTTTCAGCGTGGCAAGCGTGTTAAACCCGAACCTGATTTTTCGCGCGCGGACGGCAAAACCTATAAAAGTTTCCGCCTTAACTTTGTTCTCCAAAAAAGTCCTCCGCTATTTTATCGTAAGTGGCGTCGTCAATGGGCATAGAGAACGCGCGGTTCAACAGTTTGCCTTTTTTAAGTTTTAAAATGCACTGTTCGTTGTCGCAAATATACGCGCCCCTGCCGTTTTTTCTGCCCGTTCTGTCTAAAAATATACCGTCTTCCGACTTAACTATACGAATAAGTTCTTTTTTCGGTTTAAGCGCCCTGCACGCTATACAGGTGCGCATAGGTATCTTTTTTTCCATATCGAAAATTATTCTTCCTGTGCGGTTTCCGCTGCGGGGGCTGCCGCGTCGCCGAGTTCTTCGATTGCCTTGCTTTCGCTTTTAACGTCTATCTTCCAGCCCGTAAGTCTTACCGCAAGGCGTGCGTTCTGCCCGCTTCTGCCGATAGCGAGCGAAAGTTTGTCGTCGGGAACTACTACCATAGCGCTTTCTTCACCCGTTTGCACTACTTTGACAACGCGGGCGGGAGAAAGAGCGCGCGAAATGTATTCCAAGGGGTCTTCGCACCACGGAATAATATCGATTTTTTCGCCGCCGAGTTCCGCAACGATTGCGTTCACCCTTGCGCCCTTGTTGCCTACGCAAGCGCCCACTGCGTCTACCGTGGGGTCGTCGCTATATATAGCGATTTTGGTTCTCTGCCCCGGTTCTCTAGCAATATTCTTTATAACGACTACGCCCTGCTTGATTTCGGGCACTTCGTTTTCAAACAGACGGCGAACAAGCCCGTTAGAAGAGCGCGAAACCATAATTTGCGCGTTCTTGCCCGTGTTCCTTACTTTTTTAACGAACACGTTAAGCGTCTGGTTAACTTCGTACTTTTCGTTAGGCACTTGGTCTCTCGGCGTCAAAACGCCTTCTATCTGGTTGCCGCCGATTTCCACGTACACGTTGCCGTTTTCAATTCTGCGCACGATACAACTCATAAGTTCGCCTTCTCTGTCTTCGAACTCGTTTACCGTGTTGCTGCGTTCGATATCGCGGAGTTTCTGCGTTAAAACCTGCTTGGCGGTCTGCGCGGCTATTCTGCCGAAGTCTTTGGACTTGATTTCTTCGGACACGATATCGCCGAGTTTGTAGGACTTTTTGATTTCCTGCGCTTCTTCTAAAGTTATCTCTTTATCCGCGTCCATAAGTTCGTTCACGACCGTGCGTTCGGCGTAGAACTGTATGGTGCGCCTGTCGGGATTGAGTTTGATGCGAACTTCACCGGGCGTGCCCGTCGCCTTTTTGTTGGCGATTGTCATGGCGTTTTCCAGCGCGGAAATAAATTCTTCCTGCGAAATGCCTTTACCTCTTTCAAGTTCTTCGAGTGCAAAAAAGAAATCTTGGTTTATCATATTTTTTCTCCTGTTTTATTTTCAGAAAATTTATTTTACTGTTTAATTAAAGTCTATATATTCGTTGACCTTTACTACGCTTTTAAGGTCGAAAGAAAAAGTTTCCTTCGCGGTTTTAAGCACTATCCTTGCACCGTCATAAGACACAAGTTCCCCTTCGTAAAACTTTTTGCCTTTTACCGCGGCGTAAAGTTTAACTTCTACCATTTTGCCGATGTGCGAATTAAAGTCTTCCGCAGTCTTAAACGGTCTGTCCGCCCCTAAACTCGATACGTTTAAGGTGTACGCTATCCCGAACGTCGGGTCTAACTCGTCCAGCGGCTCAAAAATAGCGTTATGAAGGCTTTCGCAGTCGTCTAAACTAACGCCGCCCGCCTTGTCGATAAATACGGTTAAAGCGGGGCTTTTGCCTTGTTTAAACTCTACGCCCGCTACGGTTATTCCAAGCGGCGCGGCGTATTTTTCGCACAGCGCTTTTATCTCTTCCACGGGTTTTATTTTCAACAAAGTTTACCCCCTTACAAAAACTTATGAGAACGGGAAGTCCGTTCTCATAAGCAAGTCGTGTCTTAAAAGTACGATAATAATATAACATAATTATACGCTTTTTGCAAGCGTTTTATCGCATTTTAATAATTATTAT
>CAMOVY010000077.1 GCA_946627905.1 uncultured Clostridia bacterium | reverse complement strand
TGTAAATTCTTTTGCTTCTTCTAAAGCGTTATCCTGCGAAAAACTTACTCGAACCACACCGTCAAGCACTACTTTATCGTATCCGCACGCTTCTAAAACCCTGCTGAAACGGTGTTTTGACGAACAGGCTGAACCGTTCCCCACAATTATGCCGTAATCTTCTAAAGCGTGCATAATCACTTCGCCTTTAAGCCCTTTAGCGGAGATACTCAAGATATACGGACTTGCGTTTTCACCCGATATTATCGTAAACAAACTTTTGTCAAGGTTTTCACGGATATACGCGTTTAACGCCTGAACTCTCTCAAAATTTACGCGGATATTTGCGTAATGCTCTTCACCGGCATACTGAAAGGTTTTTATGCCGAAAACGTTTTCCGTACCGCTTCTTAATCCGTTTTCCTGCCCGCCGCCGAAGATAAGCGGAGATAAATTCGCTTTGCGTTTCTTTATTAAAGCCCCGCACCCCTTTAAGGCGTTTATCTTATGCGCGCTTATAGAATACAAATCAATGTTTTCCGAAAAAACGAACGGGATTTTACCGTAAGACTGCACGCCGTCCGAGTGAAAGACGATTGACGGATTTATGCGTTTTATTTCGTCCGCAATAGCGCTGACGTCGTTTATTGCGCCCGTTTCGTTATTGACGTGAACAATCGAAACAAACCCCGCGCCGCTATTTTTTACCAAACTAAACAGTTCTTCGGTATTAACGCTGCCGTCTTTATTAAGCCCTACGAAATGCACGGCGGCTTTTCTACGGGCAAGTTCGGTAAAACTCTGATAAACGGCGGAGTGTTCGCCTTTATCGGTTATGTACACGCCGCGATTACCCGAACACAAAATAGCCGTATTATCGCTTTCCGTGCCGCAGGACGTGAAAATCACTTCGTACTTAGATGGGCTAAGCCCAAGATTTTTAAGTACGCTTTCTTTTGCCGCGCTGATTTCTTTTGCGCACGAAAGTCCGCCGCGATATAGCGCCGACGGGTTGAAATAATCGTCTTTTATAAATTTTTCGGCTTTAGCGATTGCTGTTTCCGACGGCTTGGTCGTTGCCGCATTGTCAAAATAAATCATTTTAGCCTTTTATTTTTTATTGAAAAATCCGTCTTCTATAACCGTTCGGTTAGAGTATCTTATAACGTAAGAAATAAAGGTTTCAGTACATTCCAGCACGAAAATATACTTTATTCCCCCGACGTTTGCGACTATATAGTAAAAACTTTTTCCGTCGTCGGGCGTCTGGTTAGAAGTCAAAATCATTTTCTTTTTTTCAGGCGCAAGCATATACCGCTCGAAAGTGTCGCTTCCGTACTTGCCGATTTTTTCGATATTGTTAGTATCGAATTTTAAAATTCCTTTTCTTTTTACGTTTTTAATAACGCGTGAAAACCGAATCGAACCAGATACGAAAGTGTAGTCGTAATCGACGTACAGTTTATCTTTAATTTTACCGAGCACTATGCCCGACGATAAAAACAAAACGAACGGAATAGCGGCGAATAATATGTTTATCAGCACGTTGCCTTGCGTAGGAAAAAACATTACCGATATTATAAGCCAAGTTATCGCTATCGTGTAAAATACTACGGAAAAGGTTTTTACAACGTAATATTTAGTTTTTGCAGAACCCGTACTTTGTACGGTCGCAGTCTCTTCATAAAAAACTTCCTGCATAATTCACCTTTGGTTTTATTTTATCATTTTACACGTAAAATTTCAATTATTTTAATTTTATAATCGTTATTCCGTTTTCACCTTCTCCGTACATGCCGCGGCGGAACTCCTTAACGTTTTTATCGTGCTTTAAATATTCCCTTATCGATTTTAACAGCACGCCCGCGCCCACGCCGTGAATAATCTTTATTTCCGAAAGCCCGTTTACCACCGCTTGGTCGATAAACGCTTCAACTTCTTCCATCGCTTCTGATTCCGTTTTGCCTATAACATTCAATTCCGTTTCGGGTGAGATATGCCGCGCGTTGTTAAAAACTTTAATCGGCTTTGCTTCCGCGTCCTTTTCGGAATTATAAAGGTCTGTTAACTTTACCTTGGATTTAATATCCCCTATAAGAACTTCCGCTTCGTTTTTCTGCGGCTTTACGGACACCACCTTGGCGTACGCATCCAAAGATTTAACGTAAACTTTTCGGCCCGCTTTGATTTCGGAAACGTCCGCTTTTTTAAGTTCTACGGGCGCGTTTTCGTCCGCCGCACTTAAATATCTGCTGTTTTCAAGCCTGTTTTTAAGTTCGCTTGCACGAAATATCTCTCTACTCTCTAAATTCGCCGTTTTAAGAATACGTTTAAGTTCGGAAACGATTTCTTCAGCCTCCGCAAGTTTATCGGCGACTATGCGCTTTGTTTCCTGCTTGGCGTTATAGTAAATCTTTTCGCGCTCTTTAATAATCTTTTGTTTTTCCGCGGATATTTCTTCTAATTCTTTTTGCTTTTCGTTCTCAAGTTCTAAAAGATGCGCGGAAAGCCGCTCCGACTCTCTGCGGCTTTCTTCCGCCTTTTTGAGTATCTTTTCCACGCCTATTCTGTCGCTCGTTAAGTGCCGCATAGCGCCTTCTATAACGTCCGCATTAAGCCCTAACGCCTTTGCTATTTCAATGGCGTTTGAACTGCCGGGGATACCTATGTTTATTTTATACACGGGTTTTAAGGTAGCGGCGTCGAATTCCATAGACGCGTTCTCTATCAAATCGGTTTCCATCGCGTATTCTTTAAGTTCGGAATAGTGCGTGGTTATAATTCCGCAGCAATCGCTTGTTAAGAGCGTATCTATTACCGAAAGTGCTATCGCGCTGCCTTCTTCGGGGTCTGTACCCGCGCCGATTTCGTCCAAAAGAATAAGGTTTTTACCGTCTACCGCGTTTAAAATATCTATCAGGTTTTTGACGTGAGAAGAAAAGGTGGAAAGGTTTTGTTCTATACTCTGTTCGTCGCCGATATCGCAGTAAACCCCGTCGAATACGGAAATTTTACTCTCTTCACCCGCGGGAATAAACATACCCGACATTACCATAAGCGAAAACAGCCCCGCAAGTTTAAGACTTACCGTCTTGCCGCCCGTGTTAGGTCCTGTTATAAGCAGAAACTTAAACTCGCCGCCGAACCGCAGAGAAACGGGCACGACCTTTTCCGCTGGAATAAGCGGGTGTCTGCCCCGTTTTATATCGGTTAACCCCGTAGCGTTTACGTCGGGGCGGGTGCTTTTGGTTTTAAAAGCGTATTCGGCACGGGCAAAATACCCGTCTATTTCGGAAAGCAAAAGGGCGTTTTCGCGTAATGCCGAGGACATAAAAGTAAGCCGAGAAGTTAAGTCCGAAAGTATTCTGTAAATCTCTTCTTTTTCTTCAAAGACTGCGCGCTTTAGGTCGTTGTTTAATTCCATAACCGCTTCCGGCTCTATAAACACGGTAGAACCCGACGAAGACTGGTCGTGAATAAAGCCTTTTACCTGACTTCTGAATTCGCTTTTTACGGGTATAACGTACCTGTCCTGACGCATAGTTATCACTTGGTCCTGCAAATACTTGTTTAAGCCCGTGCGCATATACGAATTGAGTTTATCGCGAATACCCGCGTTGATATCGCGGATTTTTTTACGTATAGAATAAAGCTTTGGCGACGCGTTGTCGCTGATTTCGTCTTCTGATATAATTTTCGAAGTGATTTCCTTTTCAAACTCGTAATTTTCGTAAAGTTTTTCGACAATCTCGCGTAAAAGCACGATTTTGTCGTCGTTTACGGAACTAACGGCGCTTTTCATCATACGCGCGCTTTTAAGATTGTCCGCGGCGCGCAGAAGTTCCGCGTTGTTAAGCGTTCCGCCCGCGTCCGCACGTTGTAATTCGTCTGTTATATCCGCAAAATAGAACACGCCCGAAACGCCGTAATCGTATAATAGCGAATACGCTTCGCGCGTTTTGTCGAGCATTGCGGAAACTTCGTATAAATCGGAAACGGGCGAAAAGTTTAAGATATTACTTTTCGTCCTGTCTAAAACCGCGTATTTGCTTAAAATTGATAAAACCTTATCAAACTCAAGCGATTTTATAGTTTTTTCCGAAATCATTATCTTAATTCCGCGTCTAACTGTTCCTTTAAAGTCTTTAATATTTTCTTTATCGCAGCGTCGACCTCTTCTACGCTTAAAGTGCGTTCGTCTGACACGAACACGAGATTAAACGCCATACTCTTTTTGCCGCTTGCAACCTGTCCGCCCTGATACACGTCGAACAGCGATAATTTGTCGAGATACTTGCCGCCCGAAGATTTAATTGCTGCCATAACGCTTTCACACGAACAGTTTTCGTCGACGATAACCGCCAAATCCCTTTCAACCGTCGGGAATTTCGAAACGGCTTTCACTACGATTTTGTCGTTAAAGTTGTCGGACAGCAGTTTATAGTTTATCTCGCCGCCGAACAGAGGTTTGTCCGCGTCGTAATGCGCCGCTATATCGGGGTGAACTTGCCCGACAAACCCGACTTTTACGCCGTTTATTATAATATCCGCGGAGCGCGTCGGGTGCATAAACGCTTTGTCGCATTTGACGAATTTAACTTCCGCACCGCGGCAGAAAGTTTCGGTTAAACCTTCCACCACGCCTTTTACGGTAAAATAGTCTTCGTTTTCGCCGAAAGCAATAAACGCTAAATTATCCGTTTCGCTAGATAACGTACCGCCGTTATCGTTTTTAGCGTAAACTTTGGCTATTTCAAACAGTCTGCCGTTCATATTCTTACGTTTTAAGTTGTTTGCGGCGGTTCTGACAGCAGACGGGAACAGCGAAGTGCGCATCACCGCAAGGTCTTCGCTTATAGGATTAAGAATTTTTACCGCTCCGCTTTTATCCAGCCCGAACAAATCGAATTCCTTTTCGGCAACGAAAGAATAGGTGATTATTTCCGAATACCCGAACCCGACTAATAAATTTTTAACGTTTTCAAGCGCTTTCTGGCTATCGTTTCTGCCGCCGTTCGTTATTGCCGAAGTCTTTAAAAGCGTAGGCTGTATATAGTCGTAGCCGTATTCGCGGATAATTTCTTCGGCAATATCGGGGTAGTCTTCCATATCTTCGCGGTACAAAGGAACTATTACTTTAAGATTATCCCCATCCGCAGACACTTTGAAATTCAACCGTTTTAAGATATTTACGGTAAACTCTTGCGGAACGTCAATCCCCAGCACGCCGTTGACTTTAGAAAAGGTCGTTTCTATCACCTTTTCCTTAATCGGCGCGTCTATTAAATCGTATTCGTCGCAGGCGATAGTGCCGCAACCTAATTCGCTTATTAAGTGCATAGCGCGGTTCATACCGTTTTCAACGGATAAATAGTCCACACCCTTTTCGTATCTTGCCGAAGCGTCCGTCCGTTGACCTAAAGT
>CAMOVY010000076.1 GCA_946627905.1 uncultured Clostridia bacterium | reverse complement strand
AAGCGTATACCTTACCCTTAAGAACACGCTTGCCGCCCCGCCTGTAAATTTATGGGAAATATTTTTAATCGGTATCCCCGCGGAAGGCGTTATCGTGTTTTGGTACTTATACAGAAAAGTAAAATAGATTTCTAACAAACATTATAAAAGCGCGGCTGCTAAATTTAGCAGCCGCGCTTTTATAATAATTTTATTCGGTTAAAATCAGTCGCCGTAGCCGTCGGGATTTAAGGTCTGCCAACGCATAGCGTCTCTGCACATATCGTCGAGATTTTTTTCCGCTTTAAACCCTAACACTTCGTACGCATAGGACGGGTCGGCATAGCACTCGTCTATGTCGCCGGGGCGGCGCGGCATTATCTTGTACGGGATAGGTCTGCCTATCACCTTTTCAAACGCCTTTACCATATCGAGAACGGAGTACCCTTGCCCCGTACCGAGATTTACTATTATAAGCCCCGAATTTTCGGCAAGTTTATTAACCGCAAGCACGTGCCCTTTGGCAAGGTCCACTACGTGGATATAATCCCTTACCCCCGTACCGTCGTGAGTATTATAATCGTTGCCGAATACGCCGAGTTCTTTTCTCTTTCCCACGGCGACCTGCGTTATGTACGGGCAGAGATTGTTGGGTATACCCTTGGGGTCTTCGCCGATTAGTCCCGATTCGTGCGCGCCGATAGGATTAAAATATCTTAATATGGCGATATTGAACGATGGGTCGGCTTTATATAAATCCTTTAAGATATATTCGATAAAAAGTTTAGTGCTTCCGTACGGATTAGAAGTCGAAAGCGGAAAATCTTCCTTTATAGGTACGGACTTCGGTTTGCCGTAAACGGTCGCGGAAGACGAAAATACGAGATTTTTTACGTTATAATCGCGCATCGCAAACGCTAACTGCAACATACCTTCTATATTATTCTCGTAATATTCCAAAGGCTTGGCGCAGGATTCCCCCACAGCCTTAAGCCCTGCGAAATTTATTACCGCGTCGATTTTGTTTTCGGTAAAAATCTTATCGAGAATTTTTCTGTCCCGTATGTCGCCTTTATAAAACTTTATCTTTTTGCCCGTAATTTTTTCCACCCTTTTAAGCGCTTCTTCTTTGCTGTTTAAAAGGTTGTCGATAACTATTACGTTATGCCCCGCGTTTAATAGTTCTACGTCCGTATGCGAACCTATATAGCCCGCACCGCCTGTTACCAAAACGTTCATATATATTTCTCCTTAAATTTTATTACTTTTTTTCGCCGCCGCAAATCTTCATAAATTTATCGAAGCCCGCCGCGCCGCACTCGGTATCTTTGAATACCGCGGTATTTTCCAAAATATGTTTGCACACGTTATTCACTCTGTCTTTCACCGCTTTTTCCGCCGCCGCGCCGTCAAGCGCGCCCGTGCCGTACTCTTTTATTAAATCTTTTATCATATCGCGGTGAACGTACAGATAATTTTCTTTATCGTTTAGAGCCTTTTCGTCGTACGGCGTTTTGCCGCTTAAAATATCGGCGATTTCCGCAAGTTGCTTTTTAAGCCGCCCCGGAAGCACGAAAAGCCCCATCGCTTCTATTAAGCCTATACCTTCTTTTTTGATATTGTGATATTCGGGATGAGCGTGGAAAACCCCGTCCGGATATTCTTCCGTCGTTATATTGTTGCGAAGTATAAAGTCGATTATGTATTTATCGCCGTTCTTTCTCGCAATCGGCGAACAGGAATTATGCATTACCCCATCCGTTTCGGCGAATATAAAGCAACTCTCACAGGTAAAGGTGTCCCATTTTTCGATTACACGCTTGGCAAGGGCGGAAATTTCCGCACGGTTTTCGCTCTCTAACCTTAACGCGCTGTTATACCAGTCGGTAATACCCGCCTTAACCGACGGGAAATCACTAAATACGTATTCTGTCTTAACACCCGCTTTATGCATAGGCATAAGATGCCCGCCGCCCTGAAAATGTTCGTGATTTAATATCGAACCGCCGATTATAGGCAGCGCCGCGTTAGAACCTATCATATAGTTCGGGAAAAAGTCCACAAAGTCCAACACCTTTTCCACGGTGTCCGCTTTTATATGCATAGGCGCGTGGTCTTCGGATATCGCGATTAAATGTTCGTTATAATAGGCGTACGGCGAATACTGCACGAACCACTTTTCGCCGCCGAGAGTAAGCGACACGGTACGGATATTTTCGCGCGCGGGATAGGAAACGTTGCCCGCAAAGCCTTCGTTTTCCTTGCAAAGGCGGCACTTCGGGTAGTTGGTAGAAACTTTTTGGGTTAAAAGTTTGGCTATCTCTTTATTGTCTTTTTCGGGCTTGCTTAAATTTACCGTTATCTCTAAAACCCTGTTGCCGTCCCGATATTCCCACTTTAGGTTTTTAGAAATAGCCGTCTTTTTAACGTAATCGTTTTTGACCGACATAGAATAGAGATAGTCGCACGCCGCTTTTATTCCGCTTTCCGCTTTGATTTTGTTAAAATCTTCGTTCACCTTGGACGGCAACGGCGAAAGCAACCCCATTATATATCCGCTGAAAAGATTTTTTTCCGCTTCGGATACTATACCGTTTTCCACGGCGTACTCTTCCAACTCGTTTACGATATCGTCGGGCACGTCAAGCGCGTCTATATAAGACAAATCCCCCGCGCTTTCCGTAGGCTCGGTAAGTTTCAGTTCGCGAAGCAGTAAGTTTCTGAAATAAATTTCGTCGCGCTCATTTAAATGCAAAAAGGTTTTCGCATAGCGAATAAGTTTCTCTGTCAAAATCTGCCCGTTAATCATGTTTTTTCTCCTTTTCGGGGTAATAAAAATAATATCTACACTCTTTTTCGGCATTGAACAGTTTTCTTTCCCTGTCGCACTTTCTGCCGAAACATTTTTCAAAACTCTTATTAGGCGTTATGATAAACGCCGACCACTTGTCAAAGCCTTTTAGCGCTTCACCCAGTTCGCGGTAGCACCTTTTAGCGTCGTCCGCACCGTAAACCCTTTCCCCGTACGGCGGGTTTGAAACGATTGTGCCCCTTTCCGCCCAAGGTTTAAATTTCTTTACGGGCAACACTTCCGCCCTTATCACTTTTTCAAGCCCCGCGCGTTTTGCGTGGCGAAGTGTAAGTTCCACCGCTTTTTTATCCGCGTCAAACCCGCGGATATCGGGCTTTTCGTTTAACTGCTCTTTGTCCTTTGCTTCGGCATAGGCAAGTTCGTAAACTCTTTTATCAAAATTCTTCCACTCGTTAAAAGCGAACTTCCTGTCTATCCCCGCCGCGATATTAAGGGCAATACGCGCGCCTTCTATTAAGAACGTGCCCGAACCGCAGAACGGGTCGGCAAACGGGCGGGTTTTATAAAAATCGCTCATCAAAAGCATTGCCGAAGCCAGCGTTTCCTTTATAGGCGCTATTCCCACCATGTCGCGGTATCCGCGCTTATGCAGCCCCGTACCGCTGGAATCTATATAGAACGAAACTTCGTCTTTATACAGGTAAAAATCAATTTTATAAGTACTTTCGCTCTCCGGCAAACGGTTTAAGACGTATATGCCGCAAAGTCTGTCCGCTATCGCTTTTTTGACTATTCTCTGACAGTCGGATACGGCAAACAGCGCGCTTTTTACGCATCTTCCGTCCACGTATACACGCCCGTCCATAGGGATATAATCTTCCCACCGAACGGACTTTACGGCGTCAAACAGTTCGTCGAACGTACGCGTAGTAAAACAACCCGTTTTTATATATACCCTGTCCGCAGTGCGCAGATTGATATTGCAACGCGCAAGCGTTAAAGCGTCGCCTTCAAATTCTATTCTGCCGTTTACCGCGGGGGCTTCTATACCGAAACCGCGTGAAAGTTCCTTTTTTAATACGCTTTCTACCCCCGCCGCGCAGGAAACGGAAACCGTAAATTTATCCGGAAACCCGTGTGTAAAGCCGCTTTGATTGTCTTTCATGTATATTTCTCGTGTTCAGTATTATTGTATACGAAAAGCAACAATTTTGCAAGTGTTTTTACCTTTTATAAATTTATATGCCGAAATATTTACCTGAAATATTGTTTTTTAAAAATATACTTGTATTGACGCTTGTTTTTGTTATATAATTGTGGTAATAAATTTCAGACGGCGCATAACGCTTGCCTTCGCCGAGTTTTTATATATGGAATCAACACGCCCGATTAAGAAAAAAATTTTTACCGCCGTAGACGTATTTTTATACGACGTTTATTATCCGCTTGCCGCCGCAGCGTGGGCGTTTTTTTGTTTTTGCCTTAATATTCAATGGGCGTGCGTCTTTCCATTCGTGTTTCTCGCTTGCTTTATCCTTATTAAAGGCGAAGATTTAACGCCGATTATACCCCTGCTTTCCGCTTTTATTATTTCGGTTAAAAATTATTCGCAACTGTCTTCCGTGCCGTATCTTGTTTTATACGCGGCGTTTTTAGGCTGTTTGGTTTATCATTTTATAAAATTCCCCGTCAAATCGTTCCTGCTCGGAAAACTGTTTTTCCCGTTCTTTCTCATAACGGCGGCGCTGCTTTTAGGCGGGGTTTTATCTTCTTACGTTTTAAATTACGCGAACGGAATTCCGCAGATTATTGCTTCAGGTCCTGCGCTGTGCGCCGTATACCTGCTTTTTTTAAACGGTATAAACCCGCCGAAAAACTTTTCGGTTAAAACGTATTTTTCTTACGCGGTAGTCTTTACCACGATTTTTGCCTGTTTTGAAATAATCGTTTTCTATTACACCAAAAGCAATTACTATTTTACTATGGAAAGAAGTCTGATTTGGGGCAACTTTAACACGGTAGGTGCGATGACTGTAATTTCCGTGCCGCTGTGTTGCTATCTGATAGTAAAAACCGATAAGTCCGCGGCGTTTTTTACCGTAATAATATTTTTCCTTATCGTCGATATCGTCTGCGCAAGCGACGGAAGTCTGGGCATTATAGCCTTTTCTCTACCGTTTTTAGTGGTGGCGACTTTCTGTAAACTTAATAAAAGGGCCCGCAAAGAATTTATGCTGTGCCTGTTCGCCGTAGCTTTGGCGATATGCGCCGCGGCGGTGTTTTACGGCATTACAAAGGGGTTTGACGAAATACTTGCGTTCGCCACCAAACGAACCGCCACCAACGGGCGCTTTAACCTGTACGAACGCGCGGTAAAACTATTCAGGGAAAATCCGATACTAGGAGTTGGTCAAGGCTATTTCGACGAATCGGTATACGACCCGTCTATGACGTTTAATTTCCACTCCACCGTTTTCCACGTTATGGCAACAACGGGGGGCTTGGGGATTATCGCCTACGCCGTTTATTACTTTTATCGGTTCAAAGTTATAATAAGCGGAAAAATGAATTTTGCGTTTTTCGTATATCTGTCGTTTATTATGTTCGAAGCGTACGGGCTTATAGAT
>CAMOVY010000075.1 GCA_946627905.1 uncultured Clostridia bacterium | reverse complement strand
AACAATCCCGTTCAGGTGGGCGAAGCGGTCGGTATCATCGCGGCACAGTCCATCGGTGAACCGGGTACACAGCTTACCATGCGTACCTTCCATACGGGCGGTATCGCAAGTACGGGCGATATAACCCAAGGTCTTCCGAGGGTTGAAGAACTGTTTGAAGCAAGACGTCCCAAGCACGCGGCAATCGTCTGCGAAGACAGCGGTACGGTAAGTATAGAAGAGAGAGATAAGATAATTCACGTTCACGTAAAGACCGTTGAGGGCGAAGATAAGGATTACACCATACCTTTCGGCACGGGCGTAATAGTAAAAGACGGCGAAGTGGTAGAACCGGGTTCGGTATTAACCAGCGGCGCGGTGTATCCGCAGGACATCTTAAAGACCAAGGGCATCAAGGGCGTTCAGGACTATATCTTAAAAGAAATACAAAGCGTTTACCGTTCGCAGGGCGTTGATATCAACGACAAACACGTTGAAATAATCGTCCGCCAGATGCTTAAGAAAGTTCAGGTGGAAAACCCCGGCGACACGGATATTCTCCCCGGCGAAAAGGTAGACCTTTATAAGTTCGAAGAAGAGACGATGAACGCATTGAACTCCGGCAACCGTCCGCCTGTCGGAAAACGTATACTTTTGGGTATTACGAAAGCGGCGCTCGCAAAGGAATCTTTCCTTTCCGCGGCGTCTTTCCAAGAAACGGCAAGGGTTTTAACCGAAGCGGCAATAAAGAACAAAGTAGACCCGCTTTTGGGGCTTAAAGAAAACGTTATTATCGGTAAACTTATCCCCGCGGGTACGGGTATTAAGGACTACAAAAACGTTTCCCCGCAGACGGTGGTTTCAAGGCTTATGGGCAAGTCTGAAGAAGAACCCGCCGAAGAGCAGGCGTAAATAACGTTAAGCAGTTAGGCGTAAAAGCCGAAAGCGCGCTATTTCGTTTGACTTAAAAGCAATAAAATGATAAAATAGTATTCTGCTGCACAAAATTCCGCGAAATTTGCGGAATTTTGCGGGCAAAAAAAGACACGATTTCAAAAACGTGATTTCCGAAGGTCCGTTTTCCGAAATATTCCGAAAAAATCAAGGAGGTAAAGAAATGCCGACAATACAACAACTTATAAGACAAGGCAGAAAACAGATAACCTATAAATCCAAATCGCCTATTTTAGACGAATGTCCGCAAAAACGCGGCGTATGTTTATCGGTTACCACCACTACGCCTAAAAAGCCTAACTCCGCGCTACGTAAAATCGCGCGTGTAAGACTTACTAATAAGCAAGAAGGTATCGTCTACATCCCCGGCGAAGGACATAATTTGCAGGAACACAGTTCCGTCCTTATCCGCGGCGGCAGGGTTAAAGACTTGCCGGGCGTCAGATACCACATTATCCGCGGCGCGTTGGATACCGCAGGCGTTGCTAAACGCAAGCAGGCAAGGTCCAGATACGGCGCTAAAAAGCCTAAATAAGGCTTAACCCGTTTTTTAAAAACCAAAAAATAAGCGGTAATACCGCACACACCTACTTGAAATCGGAATTGCTTCGGAAAATTAACCCGATTGGTAGGCAGTATGCCGAGAACATCGGCAGAAGGTTCGCTACTCCCGACAAAAAACAGGGGCAAGCGATAGCCGTACTTTTAGGGTTTACCCTTAAAGTGGCGCGATTAGCGCAAATTCAGTTAAGCGTTAAAGCGCAAAAAAATTTAAAGGAGGATATTATTATGCCAAGACGTGGCAATATTGCAAAAAGAGACGTTTTGCCCGACCCCGTATATAACGATAAGGTTGTTACCAAACTCGTTAATCAGGTTATGCTTGACGGTAAAAAGGGCATTGCGCAAGGCATCGTGTACGACGCGTTCAGCGCGGCGGCGGCAAAAGTCGGTCAAGAACCTATGGAAATGTTCAACACCGCGCTTGCTAACATTATGCCTATGGTAGAAGTAAAAGCAAGGAGAGTCGGCGGCGCTAACTATCAAGTGCCTATCGAAATCCGTGCGGAACGTAGACAGACGCTCGCTATCCGCTGGTTGGTTGCGGCGGCTAGAAAGCGCAGTGAAAGAAATATGTGCGACAGGCTTTCCGCCGAACTCGTAGACGCTTTCAACAACACGGGCAACGCCGTAAAGAAGAAAGAAGATACGCATAGAATGGCAGAAGCGAACAAGGCTTTCGCGCATTACAAATTTTAATCGGAGATTGATTTATGCCGAAAGACAGTGATTTATTATTAACCAGAAACATAGGGATTATGGCGCATATCGACGCGGGTAAAACCACGACGACCGAGCGTATTTTGTTCTACACGGGCAAAACCCACAAAATAGGCGAAGTTCACGAAGGCGCGGCTACTATGGACTGGATGGAACAGGAACAGGAGCGCGGTATAACCATAACCAGCGCCGCTACGACCTGCTACTGGAAAGGACACCGCATCAACATAATCGACACGCCCGGACACGTCGACTTCACCGTAGAAGTCGAAAGGTCTTTGCGCGTTTTAGACGGCGCGGTTGCTACTTTCTGCGCCAAAGGCGGCGTAGAACCCCAGAGCGAAACGGTGTGGCGCCAGGCGGACAAGTACAAAGTTCCCCGTATCGCGTACGTCAATAAGATGGATATCAACGGCGCAAGTTTTGAAAACGCCGTCAATATGATGCACGAAAGGCTGCACACCAACGCCGTGCCGATTCTTCTTCCTATCGGAAAAGAAGACACGTTCGTAGGCGTTATCGATATTCTTACCCGTAAGGCGGATATCTATAAAGACGACTTGGGCAAGGAAATCGAAGTTACCGAAGTTCCCGACGAATATAAAGATAAAGTCGAAGAGATTCGCGCGAAGTTAGTTGAAATCGCGGCGGAACAGGACGACGCTTTGATGGAAAAATACTTCGAAGAAGGCGATTTGCCTTTAGAAGACATTAAAAAGGGCTTGAGAAAAGCGACGCTCGCTATGAAACTTACGCCCGTTCTCTGCGGTTCTTCGTACAAGAACAAAGGCGTGCAGAATCTTCTCGACGCGGTTGTGGATTATCTCCCCAACCCCTTGGACGTAGGCGAAATAAAAGGCGTAAACGATAAGGACGAAGAAATCGTAAGACATCCGTCTTTTACCGAACCGTTCTGCGGCTTAGCGTTCAAGATTATGACCGACCCGTTCGTCGGAAAACTCGCGTTCTTCCGCGCGTATTCGGGCTCGCTTAAAACAGGTTCTTACGTGTATAACAGCGTTAAGGGCAAAAAGGAAAGAGTTGCGCGAATACTTCGTATGCACGCTAACCACCGCGAAGAAGTGGAAGAAGTTTCCGCGGGCGAAATCGTCGCTATCGTAGGACTTAAAGACACCACGACGGGCGACACGCTTTGCGACGAAAACCACCCCATAATTCTTGAAAAGATGGAATTCCCCGATCCCGTTATTCAGGTCGCAATAGAACCGAAAACCAAAGCGGGACAGGAAAAAATGGGCTTCGCGCTTGCAAAACTCGCGGAAGAAGACCCGTCTTTCAAGACTTATACGGACGGTGAAACGGGGCAGACCATTATCGCGGGTATGGGCGAACTTCACCTTGAAATTATCGTCGACAGACTTTTAAGGGAATTCAGGGTAGAAGCCAACGTCGGTAAGCCGCAGGTTGCTTATAAGGAAACTATCCGTCAGGCGGTCGAAGCCGAAGGGCTTTACAAACGTCAGACGGGCGGCCACGGTCAGTACGGTCATTGTAAAATCCGCTTAGAGCCGCAAGAACCGGGCAAGGGGTACGAGTTCGTGGACGAAACGGTCGGCGGATCTATCCCGAAAGAGTTTATCCAGCCTATTAACAAAGGTATTATGGAAGCGGCAAAAACCGGTATTCTCGCAGGTTACGAAGTCGTCGACTTTAAAGTTACCGTTTACGACGGAAGTTATCACGACGTCGACTCTTCGGAAATGGCGTTTAAGATCGCGGGTTCTATGGCGTTAAAAGACGGTCTTGCGAAAGCGAAATCAGTACTCTTAGAACCGATTATGAAAGTTGAAATCACCACTCCAGAAGCGTATTTCGGCGATATAATGGGCAACGTAACGGCCCGTCGCGGAATTATTCAGGGCACGGAAGACAGAAACGGCGTAAAAGTTATCGACGCGCATATTCCGCTTGCGGAAATGTTCGGTTACGCTACCGATCTCCGTTCGAGAACGCAGGGCAGGGGCAACTACACAATGCAGTTCGACCACTACGCGGAAGTTCCGAAATCGGTTGCGGAAAAGATAATCGGCAAAAAAGCCTAAAAAATCCGCTGACAATTATTGACAATTACCTTATTTTATTGTAAAATAGGTATATCAATGCGAAAAAAGGGTAAATTCTGCCCGTTCGCAAACAAAAATCAAAATCAAATAAAAAATTTATCTATTATTTTTTTGGAGGAAAACTTTAATGGCAAAGGCTAAATTTGACAGAAGCAAACCGCACATTAACATCGGTACTATCGGCCACGTCGACCACGGCAAGACCACTCTTACCGCCGCTATCACGATGACGCTTGCCGCTTTCGGCGAAGCGCAGAAAATGAGATACGACGAAATCGATAAAGCACCCGAAGAAAAGGCACGTGGTATAACAATCAATACCGCGCACGTTGAATATCAGACGGCTAACCGCCACTATGCTCACGTTGATTGCCCCGGACACGCGGACTACGTTAAGAACATGATTACCGGTGCTGCGCAGATGGACGGCGCTATTCTCGTCGTTGCTGCTACCGACGGTCCGATGCCCCAGACGAGAGAACACATCCTTCTCGCTCGTCAGGTAGGCGTGCCCTATATCATCGTATTCATGAATAAGTGCGATCAACTCGACGACCCCGAACTTCAGGAACTCGTCGAAATGGAAATCCGCGACCTTTTGAACGAATACGGATTCCCTGGCGACGATACGCCCATCATCAAGGGTTCTGCATTAAAAGCGCTCGAATTCGCTCAGGGCGACCACACTCCCGACGAAATCAAGAACGCCCCCGAATGCAAATGCATTTTCGAACTTATGGACGCTGTTGACAGTTATATTCCGACTCCCAAAAGAGACGACGAAAAGCCCTTCCTTCTCCCTGTTGAAGACGTATTCACGATTAGTGGTCGTGGTACGGTTGCTACGGGCAGAGTTGAAAGAGGCGTTGCTAAAATCAACGACCCCGCTGAAATCATCGGTCTTTCCGAAAAGGCGAAGACGACGGTTATCACCGGTCTTGAAATGTTCCGTAAGACCTTGGACGAAGCGCAAGCGGGCGACAACGTCGGCGCACTTCTTCGTGGTATCGACAAAACGGACATCGAACGTGGACAGGTTATCGCGAAGCCCGGTACTGTTAAACCCCACACCGAATTCGAAGGTCAGGTTTACGTATTAAAGCAGGAAGAAGGCGGCCGTCATACTCCGTTCTTCAACAACTATCGTCCGCAGTTCTATTTCAGAA
>CAMOVY010000074.1 GCA_946627905.1 uncultured Clostridia bacterium | reverse complement strand
CCTTTTCAAGCGAAAAACCGTAATAATCGTAAAGAATTTTAAGGGCTTTTATTACGCCCGCGTTTTCGCATACGGTTTTATATATCGCCTCTTCTTTTAGGTCTAAATCCGTAAGTTCGGCGTTTATTTCCGCAAGTTTTGCCTTTGCCGAACAGTCGAATTTATAGGGGCACGGCGCAAACTCGTACTCCGTTAAAATCTCGAGTACAAAAGCGGCGTAATCGTTATAAGAAACTATCAAAATAACCGCGATTTGTTCGTCAGAAAGCACGTTAAGTTCGGTCGCGTCAAGTTCCGAAAGTTTTTCGGCGATTGCCGCAACGCTGTCTTTTTTAACCGTTCCGAAAAAGGCTTTTGTGTTTTTAGTGTCGCAAAAATCGCTGAATTTGCCGTCAACGGATAAATACGGCGACAAGTTGGCGCTAAGGTTTATAAGTTTTGTGCGCTCCGCTTTAATTTGCGAAAGCCGTTCCATAAATCCGCGCGCCCTTTCCGTTTCTTTATCCGCTATGGACGCTTTTTCAGGCGCACGTATAAACTCATCGTAAGAAATAAATAAATTTTTACCGTTCTCCGAGACTTTGGGATAATACTGTTTATCCTTGGATTTTTCTATAACTTCGTTATAAAAGTCGATAGTGCGCCCCACAGCGTCGTGCTTTGCGGAAAGTTCGCCTGCGCGGTCATCCGCAGGTACACGGAAAGTGTCGGTAAACTCTTCCGTTTCCGACAGTTCCACGCACCCCGTTTTGTAAAGCGCGTTAAGTATTTTTTCCTTATGGGCGTTAATTCCCATAAGTTTTATTTTATTCATTGCAACGATTGACATATCAGCCCGTTATGCTTTTTACTATTTTATCTGCGAAATAATCAATTTTATCCGCACTTTCCGATAAAATTTTTTCGGCGGACGTCTTACCTTCCGCTAATATTTTATCGTACTCGACCGAAGCCCGTTTTTCAGCTTCTTTAAGCGCGGACGCGCGGTGCAATTTAAATACGGCTACCGTACCGTTTTTTATCTTTTCACCATCAATGTCGGCGGTCTGTTTTACCGCTTTGGACTTTTCAACCGACGATTTAACAATTTCATCGGCTTTTTTTTCCGCATCCAAAATCGAAGCGATAACCTCAATCATACCTTTCACCACTTAAAACGTTTTATAATATTATATATTAAAAACAAATATTCAGTCAAGTTTTTTCTTGGCAATAAAGATTTTTAACACATTTAACGGTTGCTTTACCCGCACATACCAAAACAATAAAACGCAATTTGTAAAAAAATTAAAAAAATATTAAAAATGTTATTTAAATTACTTGATTTTTTGTCGCAAATTTGGTATAGTACAATAGCGATGGCAATCAGGGAGCATAGCTCAGCTGGGAGAGCATCTGCCTTACAAGCAGGGGGTCATAGGTTCGAGCCCTATTGTTCCCACCAAACACCATCGTATAGATATTATGCGGGAATGGCTCAGTGGTAGAGCGTTGCCTTGCCAAGGCAAATGTCGCGAGTTCGAATCTCGTTTCCCGCTCCATTTTTTTATTAAGGCAACTTAAATTCGCAAGGCGCCATAGCCAAGTGGTAAGGCACGGGTCTGCAAAACCTTTACCCCCAGTCCGAATCTGGGTGGCGCCTCCAACACCCGCCGAAGTGGCGAAATTGGCAGACGCAAGGGACTTAAAATCCCTCGGTGGCAACACCGTACCGGTTCAAGTCCGGTCTCCGGCACCAGAATATCGGAACGCATATCGAATTTTCGATTTGCGTTTTATATTAAATTGCTGCTATGGCTCAGCAGGTAGAGCACATCCTTGGTAAGGATGAGGTCACCGGTTCGACTCCGGTTAGCAGCTCCATTTAACCCCTTTTTCTCAAACGAAAAGGGGTTTTTAATCTCTGCTAACCGTTCAACAAATTCGTTGTATAGAAACCACACGCCAGCGTGTGGTTTACTTATAAAAAAAGCGATTGATTATTGATATCAATCGCTTTTTTAATACTAATAAATCTTTCTTAATTGTAGCACCTTTCAATTGAGATAATAAAGTCATTGTTTTTCATAATATTATCAATTAATGCCGAAGACACTTCTTTTTCGGTTAAAATAGAAACGTTAAACACCGTATTTTCTCTACGCACCACACTTATGTTATGAAAATGCTCAACGCCAAATATTTTTTTTATTTTTTCATCTTCATTATCCGTCTGAATAAATGAAACATTTACTTTATAAATATGTTTAATATTAAACAATCTACAATTTATATGTAAAATACACTGCACGGAAATCATTATGACTGTTGCTCCGAGTGCAACAAAATACAACCCAGCACCGCAAGCCATACCTATCCCCGCAGTCGCCCAGACGCCAGCGGCGGTAGTTAGTCCGTGTACGGCATCTTTTCTATAAACGATTATCCCTGCGCCTATGAAACCGATTCCCGATACTACCTGTGCGGCAATTCTCGAAGCGTCTGCGGTAGACGCTTCAAATCCGTATTTCGATATTATCATCAATAGACAAGCACCGAACGATACTATCGTGTGCGTTCTTACACCTGCTTCCTTTGCGCGGGTTTTTCTCTCTAAACCGACGAAAAACCCTAAAACAACCGATAAAAGTATCGCTAATAGATATTTGTATTCAACTAAAAAATTATCAAACATATTCGCACCGCTTTTTTATTGCTATTTATTGATCAATATGTGTCTCTTCCGACAGCCGTTCCTGACCTCCTACTGCGCTTTCTTCGTCTTCTTCGGACTTGGGTGTTATCGCTAAACGGGATACTTTGGTGTCGTCTATTCTCATTACCTTAACCCCTTGCGTTGCCCTGCCGATTTTGCTTATATCGCTTGAAGCGACTTTTATTATAGTGCCGTTTTCAGAGATTATCATTAAATCTTCATCTTCGGAAACGAGTTTTAGACTTACGAGTTTTCCCGTCTTTTCGGTAAACACGCCCGCTTTGATACCTTTGCCGCCCCTTGACTGCAAGCGGTAATCTTCTAAATCCGAACGCTTGCCGTAGCCCTTTTCGGTCATGGTTATAACTTCGCAGTCGGGTTTAATAACGGACATATCGACGAGTTTATCGTCTTCCGCTATATCCATACCGCGAACGCCCATCGTAGCCCTACCCGTCGCGCGGACGTCGTTTTCATTAAACCTTATGCACTTACCTTCTTCCGACGCCATAATAATTTCGTCGTTGCCGCAGGTTAAGCCCACCGAAATAAGGTAGTCGTCTTCACGGATGTTGATGGCGATTTTACCCACTTTACGTATATTCGCATACTCTTCCAAAGAAGTCTTTTTAATAAGCCCGCTGCGGGTTGCCATTACGATATATCCCGTCGCATCCTTTTTAAGCGGAAGCATAGCGCAAACCTTTTCGCCGTCCGTTAGTTGCAACAGATTGACTATCGCCCTACCGCGCGCAATTCGTTGCGCTTCGGGAATAAAGAAACATTTAAGGCTGTATACCCTGCCCTTGTCGGTAAAGAACAGTATATCGTCGTGCGTGGAAGTGATAAACATATTCTCCACAAAGTCTTCTTCTTTCGGCTTATGCGCAGTAATCCCCCTGCCGCCACGGCGCTGGGTTCTGTATTCAGACACGGGAACGCGCTTGACGTATCCGAAATGCGTAAGGCTTACCACGACGTCTTCTACGGGTATCATATCGGCAATATCTATATCGCCGTAATCGTAGGAAAGTTCGGTCTTTCTCGGCGAAGGATATTTTGCCTTTATCTCTTCCATATCGCCCTTTATAATCGCGTTAACGCGCCACTCGTTGGCAAGTATATCCTTTAAGTCGGCTATGGTTTTGTCAAGTAATTCGAGTTCTTCTTTAAGTTTTTCAACTTCCATACTCGTAAGCCGCTGTAATCTCATTTCAAGTATTGCGTTAGCCTGCTTGTCGGATAAATCGAATTCCCGAATAAGCGCTTCCGACGCGGAGTTTTTATCGGCGGACTTCTTAATTATTTCTATAACTTTATCTATGTTATTAAGCGCAATAACTAAGCCTTTTACTATATGTTCGCGCTCTTCGGTCTTTGCCAAATCGTATTTGGTTCTGCGGACGATAACCTCTTTCTGGTGCGCGATATAATGTTGCAATATGTCTTTAAGCCCCAAAACTTTAGGCTCGCCATCCACGAGCGCAAGAAGTATAATTCCGTCTTTAACCTGTAAATTAGTATGTTTGAATAAAGTATTAAGCACAACTTGCGCGTTTGCGTCCTTTTTAAGGTCTATAACCATACGCATACCGTGCCTGTCAGATTCGTCCTTAATGTCGCTTATGCCTTCTATTCTCTTATCCTTGACCATATCGGCTATAGTTTTGATAAGAACGGCTTTATTGACCTGATACGGCAGTTCTGAAACGATTATTCTTTCTCTCGTGCCGTTGTTAAATTCTTCTATTTCGGTTTTGGCGCGGAGAACGAAACCGCCCCTGCCCGTTGCGTACGCCTGTTTAATGCCCGCCCTGCCCATAAGAACACCGCCCGTAGGATAATCGGGCGCGGGGATATATTCCATAAGTTCTTCGACGGTTATTTCGGGGTTATCTATAAGCGCGATACACGCGTTTAAACACTCCGCAAGGTTATGCGGCGGAATATTTGTCGCCATACCGACGGCTATACCGTCCGAACCGTTGACTAAAATATTCGGAAAGCGCGACGGCAACACCACAGGTTGCATTTCGGTATCGTCAAAGTTCGGATAAAAATCCACCGTATCTTTGTCGATTTCCTTAAGCATTTCGTCGGAAAGGCGTGAAAGTCTTGCTTCGGTATACCTGTACGCCGCGGCGGGGTCGCCGTCGACCGAACCGAAGTTCCCGTGCCCGTCGACAAGCGGGAAATTTATGGAAAAGTCCTGCGCCAAGCGCACGAGCGCGTCGTAAACCGAACTGTCGCCGTGCGGGTGGTATTTACCTAAAACGTCGCCGACGATTTTAGCGCACTTTCTGTACGCCTTATCGCTGGTCAGTCCCGCTTCGTGCATAGCGTAAAGGATACGCCTGTGAACCGGTTTAAGCCCGTCCCTTGCGTCCGGAATAGCGCGGGAAACGTTGACCGCCATAGCGTATGCGATAAAAGATTTTTTTACTTCTTCGTCGACTTCTACGTTAATGAGTTTGGTTTTTTCAAGCGTCGACTGAAATTCGGCGGTAAGTTCCGCGCTGTTTTCTTTTTTAATCATTTTCGCGTTTCTCCTTTAAATGTCAAGGTCTTTTACGAGTTTGGCGTTCTGCTCGATAAACTCTCGCCTTAGTTCGGGGTCGCCGCCCATAAGCCTGTTGAACGTATCGTTCGCCTCGACCGCGTCTTCCATAGAAACTTTAAGCATAGTTCGCGTTTCTGGGTTCATGGTCGTGTTCCAAAGTTGTTCGGGGTCCATTTCGCCAAGACCCTTATAGCGCTGAATATCGCACTTGCCGACTTCCGCAAGATAGTCCTGCAATTCCTTATCCGAATACAGATATCTGTCGACTTTATTTTTA
>CAMOVY010000073.1 GCA_946627905.1 uncultured Clostridia bacterium | reverse complement strand
CGCTTGAAAAACTTATCGAGAACAACAACTTGCAGGAAAATATTTTCGATATTCAGATTCCGACCGAAGAAACGCTCGAAGAAAAGGCGAACGGTAAGAAAAAGGTTGTCGAGAGAAAGAAATTTCCCTGCTACGTGTTTCTTAAAATGATATACAGCAACGAAATCTGGTATCTTGTTACCAACACCCGCGGGGTTACCGGTTTCGTCGGTCCGCAAGGCAGACCTATGCCGCTTACCGAAGAAGAAGTCAAGCGCATGGGATTAGGTCCGAAGAACATTGATATCGACTTTGTGGTGGGCGACGACGTGCAGATACTTAACGGTCCGCTTGAAACGTTTACGGGTAAAGTCGTATCCATCAATACGGCGGCGCAGAAAGTTATGGTTAACGTTTCTATGTTCGGAAGAGCAACCGACGTGGAAGTAGAATTCTTTCAGGTTAAAAAAATCAACGTGCAGTCCGCGCAGTAATGCCCGCCCGCGCGTAAACAACAGATACTAATCGGCGCATGCCGAGATTGTATATAGAGTGGGAGTTGCGGTTAAATTCTTTATGACGGCAACGCTATTACCACCGAGGAGGTTATTATGGCAAAGAAAATTACAGCAATCGTAAAACTTCAATTACCGGCAGGAAAGGCAACCCCCGGTCCGCCCGTAGGTTCGACTTTAGGTCCGCACGGAATCAATATTCCGGGCTTTACCAAAGAGTTCAACGCTAAAACGGCAGACCAGGCAGGGCTTATTATCCCCGTAGTTATGACCATTTATCAGGACAGGTCTTTCACGTTTATCTTAAAGACCCCGCCCGCACCCGTTCTCATCAAAAAAGAGTGCGGTATAGAGTCGGCAAGCGCTACGCCCAACAAGACCAAGGTCGCAAAGATTACGAAAGCGCAGGTTGAAAAGATAGCAAAACTCAAAATGCCGGACTTAAACGCGAACACGCTGGAAGCGGCTATGAGTATGATAGCAGGCACCGCCAGAAGCATGGGCGTTGAAGTCGTAGATTAAGGAATTTGTGGGAGGGAGTATTCCCGAACGTACCACAGGAGGTTAATATGAAACACGGAAAAAAGTATGTTGACAGCGCAAAGGCAATAGATTCCGCGAAACTTTACGAGGCGGCGGAAGGTATCGGTCTCGTTATCGATTCGGCTAAAGCCAAATTCGACGAAACTATCGAATTGCACGTAAGACTCGGCGTAGACCCCAAGCAAGCCGACCAGCAGGTCAGGGGCGTTATCGTTCTCCCGAACGGAACGGGTAAAAACGTTAAAGTTTTGGTACTCGCAAAGGGTGAAAAGGCGGACGAAGCCAAAGCCGCGGGCGCAGACTTTGTCGGCGCGGAAGATATGATACAGAAAATCCAGTCGGAAAACTGGTTCGATTACGACGTTATTATAACGACGCCCGATATGATGGGCTTAGTCGGTCGTATCGGTAAGGTTTTAGGTCCTAAAGGCTTGATGCCTAACCCGAAGTCCGGAACGGTTACTATGGACGTTGCCAAGGCGATAAAGGATACCAAAGCCGGTAAAGTCGAATACAGACTCGATAAAAACGCTATTATTCACTGCGCTATCGGCAAAAAGAGTTTCGGCGTAGAAAAGATTAAAGAAAACTACGACGCGCTTATGGAAGCCATAATCAAGGCTAAACCTGCGGCGGCGAAAGGTCTTTATCTCCGTAGCGTCGCTATCGCCAGCACAATGGGTCCCGGCGTAAAAATCGCCGCTAAAATTTAGTTGACAAACTTTAATTTTAGTGCTATAATCCTATTCGTATAATTAAATAGCCCAAGACAGTAGGTTTTTAATCGTCTTATTATTATAAGGCGAACCCACCGAGGCGGAAAAATAAGGCGATACTTAAACGCCCTTCTTCCGTTTCGGCAAGAAGGGCGTTTTCAAAATTCACAAGGAGGTAATAAGATGTCGGCAAATTTAGAAGCGAAAAAACAGGTAGTAGAAGAAATAAAAGAAAAAATTCAGAACTCCAAGTCAGTCGTTTTCGTTGCGTCCAAGGGCTTGTCCGTTGCGGACGATACCGAACTCAGAAGAGAATTCAGGGCGAAAAACGTAGAATACAAAGTTTTGAAGAACACGCTTATCCGTCGCGCTTTTAACGACCTTGGCATCACGGATTTCGACGAAGATTTAAACGGTCCTACAACGGTTGCGTTCGGACTTGACGAAACCTCGGCTGCAAAAATCGTGATTGACGCGGTCAAAAAGTACGAAGATAAAATTTCGGTAAAATGCGCGTACGTGGACGGCGGTAAGGTAGACGTAAAGGGTGTAAAAGCACTCGCGTCGATGCCTTCGAAAGAAGAACTCGTTGCAAAAATGCTCGGTTCTTTGCAAGCGCCTATATCAAATTTCGTGGGTGTGCTTTCTGCAATCCCCCGCGGCTTGGTTATTGCGCTTAACGCTATTGCGGAAAAGAAAGCGCAGTAGTTAATTAAAGGGGCAGCCCTAAAACTTAAAAAAAATAAAAATTAAAAAAATAATTTCAAAAAAATTCGGAGGAAATTAAAAATGGCAGACATTCAGAAACTTTTAGAAGAAGTAAAGGGTATGACGGTTTTGGAACTTAACGAACTCGTTAAGGCTTTGGAAGAAGAATTCGGCGTAAGCGCGGCGGCTCCCGTAGCTGTTGCGGCTGCTCCTGCGGCTGGCGCGGCTGCTGCTCCCGCAGAAGAAGAAAAGACCGAATTCAAGGTTTCCATCAAAGAAATCGGCGACAAGAAAATCGACGTTATCAAAGCGGTAAGGGAATTCACCACTTTGGGACTTGGCGAAGCGAAGGCTTTGGTTGAAGCGAAAGGCGTAATCAAAGAAAACGCTACGAAAGAAGAAGCGGACAAGATGATTGCGCGCTTTAAAGAAGCGGGTGCGACCGTTGTTGCCGAATAATTAAAAGGCTGACATCAAAAATTTTAAGCGGCGGAGCAAAATTGCTCCGCCGCTTAAATTTTGGCTTTTCGACAATGAAAATGCTTTTTATTCGCAAAATACTCTCGTTTTATTGACTTTTTTATAAAATGTTAGTAAAATAAAACATATCAACTGTATTGTTGGAGATATTATGAAAAAGTTTTTTAGATTAGCGGTTAATTTTATGGCTGTAGCGCTTATGGCGGTAGCGACTTTCTCTCTTGCCGCGTGCGAAGACATAAAAAAAGTCGAACTTAAATTAAGTATTTACAATTATTCCGATAGCACGTTCTATGCGGAAGACGACGTTAAGTTTACCGTAGAATTGTACCGCCACCTTGCGCCGAAAACCGTCGACAAGGTTTTAGAACACGTTAAAGCGGGGTACTACGATAACGCGATTTTCTATAAGGAAACGGGCTATTCTTCGCAGATTATGATGGGCGACCTTAAATTTGAAGACGGGGAACTCAAGCAGAACTTGATAAACGGCAAACTGCCGTCGGAAATTTACGGGGAGTTTGAACATAACGGCACTACCGGTTCTAATTTGGTCAGCGAAAAAGGCTCGATAGGTATTTGGCGCAGTTATTACGCGTCGGACGATAGTTATAAGACAAGCAGCGCCGCAAGAGACAGCGGCAGGGCTACGTGGTATATTCCCACGTCTTCGATAAGCGGTTATAACGATTATTTCTGCATATTCGCGCAGTACGACACCGAAGATACGGCAAACTCTACGGCGATAAGCGCGATATCTGATATTTTCTCAAATTCCGATTATTACACCGAATACGTTATTTACTACACGGGCGAATACGACGTCGATAAACCCGACGAAAATCACGGACTTACCTTCCACGCGGTGCTTAAAGAAGATTGGGACGACGCCGACACGGGTTATGACGCAGACGCCAAGACTTATAACGGGGAAACGGTGTTCGAGGCGGAAGGCGACGTACTCGTATGTTATAATTACAAAACGGTCAGAATTCCGAAACCCGTAAACGGCGAAACGGGCGCAAAAGTAAAAACCGCTACCGCAAAATAAAACAACATTTAAAATTACAAGGGGCTTTTTATAAAAGCCCCTTTTTTATATCTTTTTAATATTTGTTATTTTGTGTTCCGATAGTTCGAAAGTAAAATACTCCACCGAATACTTGCGTTCCGTAAGTTTATAGATAAAACCTATTTCGTCGCTGTTTCTGAATATCGGCGGCGGGGTAATGCCTATGAACTCCCCGAAAAATCCGCCGAGTTTATCGGCGTTTTCCTTAACGTTTTCCGCAAGGTAAAATTCAAAATCGCCCCCGCACAAAAATTCTTCCGTAAAGGCGTAGGGAATAAGCCTTTCGGACAGTTTTTCTCTATCGAAATTCTCGCTTGACCGTACTTTGCGGCTTTGTTCTTTTATTACGCTGTCAGATTGTGAATAACAATATTCGCGCGAAATTTCGTGCTTTGCAATATCTTTTAACCGTTCGGTACAGGTAAAGCCCGCGGGGGTAATAGAAAAGTCGTCTATTACGGTTGAAAGCAAAAGGGCGTGTTCCTTTATTCCGTACACGTTAAGTATTTTTTTATCCGCACCGCCCATCGCGGCGAAAATAAGGTCAGAATTTAACCCCTCGCCGTGGGTAAACTCTGCATAGTCGGGCGTAAAGGCAAGCGTTTCGGCAAAAAAGCCCGTAGGAGTTTCAAGAGAAACTTTACAGCCGTTTTCGGTAAAAACCGTTATCGTCGCGTCGCGGAATTTGGTTTGGTTTATAATGGAAAATTCGCAGTTATTGTCGGTTTTTAAAAAGCGTATGAAATAACCGCCTTTAAGGTCGGTTATATACGCATTTTTCGGCGGATTGTTTAAAAATTCGCCGTCGGGATAAAAAGCGAAATTCGTGCCGCTACCCATAAGCGGACAAATTTCGGTAAGGGGGTAAGGTTCTTCTAAATTGCAAAATTTTACCGAGTGGTCGACCGTGCCGAAAATTACGCCCTGAAATTTGATTACCGCGGGAAAGTCGCAGAAAAAATAAAAGTACATTTCCTTTTATTTTATGAATAAAATCGCCGCGGTATGTCAATACCTTAAAAAACGGATATTAAGGAGTAAAATATGAAAACGTACGTCTGCAATAATAAAGATAACGTTTCGCCCGCAAAAGATTTTGTTATTATAAGGCTTAAAAAAGAGATAAATCGCCTTGCCGACAAACTTTCGGAAAACCTTAAAAGGGAAAATCTGGCGCTAAAGAAAGAGATAGCGATATTAAAGAGCGAAAACGCCAGATTGTATCGGGTTTTGCGCGATAAAAGCGGAGTAATGCGTTTCAACGCGTAAGGCTTTAAAATTATTGACAACGGTATTAAATTGTGATAGAATAAATCCCGTATATCCGCTTGTGTTAAAGAGTGTAAGATTTTCGGCGGACGTACTAAAATTTTTTAGCGGTTTAAGGATTCCTTATGGATTTATTTACCAAATGCGAAAAGTACGATTACGTTAAACAAATGAAAGCCGCGGGCATCTACCCGTATTTCCATAAACTTGAAACAAAGCAAGCCCCTGAAGTCGTTATGGAAGGTAAAGACATAATAATGATAGGTTCTAATAACTATTTGGGTCTTACTTCTCATCCCGAAGTTATGGAAGCGGGGATAAAAGCGATTGAAAAGTACGGTTCGGGGTGTTCGGGCAGCAGATTTTTGAACGGCACTTTGGATATACACGTAGAACTCGAAAAAGAACTTGCCAGAGAGCAGGATAAGAACGGCCGGCAGATCAC
>CAMOVY010000072.1 GCA_946627905.1 uncultured Clostridia bacterium | reverse complement strand
AGCAATGCTTATGATAGCCAAATACTGCGCCGACAGAAAGGGTGCGGACATAAACTACAGGTACGTGTCAAAAGTCGCAAAAGATTTCGGCAACCGCGGTATAAATACCGTTGAAAAGGTAGAAAAAGAACTTTCTTCGTACATATTCCGCACTAACGAGATAACTAAAATACTTAAAGCGCTGGGAATTCGCCGCGCGCCTGATATCGACGACCTTAACTATCTTAAAAAGTGGACGCAGGAACTCGCTTTTGAGCCGGAAAATATAGTGTTTGCGGCTAAAACGCTTAAAAAGAGCAGTATGAATAAACTCGACGAGTTGCTTTTGGACCTTTACTCTGCAAAAAGTTTCAGTAAAGAAGAGATTGCCGCCTACTGCCAAAGCAAGCAAAATATTTACGATTTTGCCGTTAAATTCAACCGCAATCTGTCCGTGTACGTAGACGTTTTGGATACGGAAGTGGATACTTACCTTAACAAGTGGTTATCTTACGGCTATACGGAAGACGCGCTTTTGCTTATAGCGAACAAGTTATTCCGCGACGGCAAAAACACGCTTAAAGACGCGGACGAACTGATAGAACTTCTGCGCATACGCGGTATAGTAGATTTATCGAGCGTGAACGATTACTTCGAAGAAGAGAAAAAGACGGACGAGTTTTTACGCAAAATGCTTTTGCTTAGCGGCGTAAACCGCCGCCCCAACGCGTGGGACAGAGAAAATCTTTTGATATGGAAAAGTTGGAATTTCTCGGAAGAAATGATTTTAGAAGCGGCACGCCTTGCCGCCGGTAAGTCTTCCCCCACGGCGTACATAAACGGAGTGCTTTCCAACTGGAAGAACAAGGGTATATATCGCGTAGAAAGCGCAAAGGCGTCTACGGATTTCACGCAGGAAGAGTATAACAGAGAGTACGCGAGAAGAAGAACGCTTGCGGTATCGAGAGCGCAAAAAAATCTCGAGCGCGCGCAGGAAATAGACGGGTTTTCAAAAATTTACGAGCGGCTTTTCGGCATAGAAAAGGATTTTGCGTTTGCGGAGATTGCAAACGACGAAAAAACTATGGAAGAGTTAAAGGCGGAAAAGGCGTCTTTAACTTTAAGCGCGGAAAAACTGCTTGAAAAAATCGGGCTTGATTTTTCCGATTTATCGCCGAAATACGCCTGCGAAAAATGTGGCGACACGGGCTACGTAGGCACGCACAGGTGCGATTGTTTCGATAAGCATACCGACTGAAGAATAGATTTTATGCAATAACTGCAACAATACTTTTCGGGCTACTACTTAAGTAGCCCGTATTTTTTTCTGTTTAGAAACGCCTTTACACACTTATAAAAATAGCGGTTTCCGTTTTTTACGGAAACCGCTACGCGTTTATCTTATACGTCGATTATTTCTTTCTTGCCGCAACGATTTTTTCCTGAATTTCGTTAGGTACGGTCTCGTATCTTACAAATTCGCCAGAATATACGCCGCGCGCCTGCGTCATACTCCTTAAATCCATAGCGTATTTCGCCATTTCGGCATACGGTATTTCAGCAGACACCGTCTGACTTTCACCGCTGCCTTCCATACCGAGCACCCTGCCGCGGCGCTTGCTTATATCGCCTAATACGTCGCCTAAAAACTCGCTGGGTACGGTGATGGCGTATGTATAAACGGGTTCTAAAAGCACGGGCTTTGCGCGCGTCATCGCGTCTTCAAACGCAAGGCGTGCCGCAGACACGAACGCCACTTCTTTAGAGTCCACGGGGTGATACTTGCCGTCGAACAGCGTACATTTTAAGTTCACCATCGGGTATCCAGCAAGCGGACCTTGTTTTATCGCTTCCTTGAGCCCCTTTTCCACGGCGGGAATAAAGGGCTTAGGCACAGATCCGCCGACCGTTTCGTCTATAAACTCGAATTCGCCGTCGGTTGCGCCCGCTTCGAAACGGATATTTACGACGCCGAACTGCCCCGCGCCGCCCGATTGCTTTTTGTGCTTGCCTTCCGCTTCGGTCTTTGCCGTTATAGTTTCTTTATAAGCGACTGCGGGTATTGAAAGTTCCGCAGAGCAACCGTATTTATTTTTAAGTTTGCGGCAAATTACGTCGAGTTGAGTTTCGCCAAGTCCGCGTATTACCGTTTCACCCGTTTCGGTATTTTTTTCTATAACGAAAGATTTGTCTTCTTCGCGCAATCTGTTAAGCCCCTGAAAGACCTTGTCTTCTTCTTCCGACCTGTTCGCACGTATCGCCATGGCGTACATGGCGGGCGGCATCTTTATTTCGCTGAATTTTATTTTGCGCTTAAAAGAACATAGCGTATCGCCCGTAGCCGTTTCGGAAAGTTTGCCGATAGCGCCGATTTCGCCCGCGCCGAGAGTTGACACGGGTTCTTGTTTTTTACCCATTAAATAATAGAGCGCGTTAATTTTTTCTTCCCTTTCGGTTGCCGAATTGTACACCGTATCGCCCACGCTAACCGAACCGTTAAACACGCGGATATAAGAAAGTTTCCCCGCGAACGGGTCGACTACGGTTTTAAATACCTGCCCCGCAAACGGCGAATTTTCGTCGCAATACACGTCGATTTTTTCACCGCTATCCGTCAGCGTTGCCGAAACGGGTCTTCTCTCTTTCGGAGAAGGCATTACTGCGACTATTTCGTTTAACAGGTTAATAACGCCTATGTTCTGGGTAGCCGAACCGCCTAAAATAGGTATGGTATCGCCCGAACGCAAACCCTGTTTTATGCCCGTTATTATATCGTCGTTTGAAAGCCAGCCGCCTTCTTTATCGTATTTTTCCAAAAACTCGTCGGAAGTTTCCGCCGCCGCTTCGATTAAACCTTGCTTTAAAAGTTCCACGTCGCCTTGCATATCTTCGGGAACGTGTGTTTCCACCCTGCCGTTCGGTTTGAATTCGTACGCTTTGCCCGATATTACCGAAACGTAGCCCTGCATTTTGCCGCCGCGAATAATGGGCGCGTGCATAGTCGCTATTTTCCTGCCGTACAACGCACGGAATGCTTCTACCGTTTTAACGTAGTCGGCGTTTTCTTTATCTATGCCGTTTACGAAAATCATAAGCGGCACGTGGCGTTTTAAGCAATAGTTGATTGCCTTTTCCGCGCCGACGGACACGAACCCGCACGCGTCGGCAACCAAAACCGCCGAACCTACCGCGCGCACCGCCTCTTCAAATTCGCCTTCGAAATCGTAAAACCCCGGCACGTCGACTATATTTATTCTCACGCCCTGCCACTCGGTATAAGCGCACGCGAGCGAAACCGAAGTTTTACGTTCAATCTCTTCCGCCGTGAAATCTGTAATGGTCGTTCCGTCGGATACTTTTCCGAGTTTAGACGTCTTTCCGCCGTTAAATAAAAGGGCTTCCGCAAGCGAAGTCTTACCCGCGCCGCCGTGCCCTATCAAAGCAATATTTCTTATCGCACCGCTTATCATAAAATTTCCCGCCTTATTCTTTTTGTAATAATCTTAACACGGGTGCGCGCGCTTGTCAATACGGTTTTTAAAATTCGGACAGCCTTTAAAACAACAATTTCGCCCGAACGGAATTCCGTTCGGGCGAAAAGCGAAATTTAAGATTAAACTTAATCAAATCTCTTTCTGTTCTTGTTGTAGGTAGTATGCAACAGTTCGTGAGCAAGGTGCGAATTAGGTTCGCCCAAGAACTCTTTGTACAAATCCTGCAACTGCGGGTTGTTGTGCGACTGACGGATAGTCTGCCTTTCGTCTTCGCTGTAAAGCGCGTTAGCACGCTTTTGCTTATACGTATCCATAATGTCGGCGTCTTCGTCTGGCAGGAACACTTCCCTTACGTACGGCTGACCGCCGCCGTTGATGCACCCGCCGGGGCAACCCATTATTTCTATAAATGTATAGGGCGACTTGCCCGCGCGGATTTGGTCTAACAGTACTTTCGCGCCTTTCATACCGCTGGTTACGGCAACTTTGATTTTCTGCCCGTTAAGGTCGAATTCCGCTTCTCTTATATCCTTAAAGCCGCGGACTTCGTTGAATACCACGCCTTCGCGTTCTTTACCCGTCAGCGCGAAATACGCCGTACGGAGCGCCGCCTCCATAACGCCGCCGGTAACCCCGAATATTACGCCCGCACCGGTATAGTCGTGAACGATGTCGTTATCAAAGTCTTCGTCGGGCAGTTTGGTAAACATTATACCCGCGCGCTTAATGACTTTGCCGAGTTCACGCGTAGTCAAAACCGCGTCTACGTCGCGCAATCCGTTGCTTTCCATTTCAGGACGCCCTTTCTCGAATTTCTTGCAAGAACAAGGCATAATGGATACCACGAACATATCTTTGGGGTCTACGCCGACTTTTTGCGCGTAGTAATTCTTTAAGATAGCGCCGAACATTTCGTGCGGGGATTTACAGGTCGAAAGATGGTCTAATAAATCGCCGTAGTAATATTCCGCATAGTTAACCCACCCGGGGGAGCAGGACGTTATCATCGGAAGCGTGCCGCCGTTTTTAACTCTCGCTAAAAGTTCGTTCGCCTCTTCCATAATGGTAAGGTCTGCACTGAAGTTGGTATCGAATACCTTTTTATAGCCCAAACGGCGGAGCGCCGCTACCATTTTGCCGGTTGTCGGAGTGCCGATTTTCATACCGAACTCTTCGCCAAGTGCCGCGCGCACCGCGGGAGCAGTCTGAACGACTACGTATTTACCCGCCGCAAAAGCAGCGTCTACCTTTTCGATTTCAGACGCTTCCATAAGCGCGCCCGTGGGGCAAACGTTGATGCACTGACCGCACATAATACAGGGCGAGTTAATGAAACTTCTGTTTTCAGCGGGCGCAACTATCGTCTTAAAGCCCCTGTTTTCAAAGCCCAAAATGCCGATGCCGTGCGCGTTTTTGCAGCGTTCTATACATCTGCCGCAGAGGATACATTTAGAAGTATCTCTCTTGATGGTTGGCGTAAGCGTGTCGATAGTAGTGGGCGTCTTTTCCCCTTCGAACACGCCTTCCCTTGCGCCGGTTATCTGCGCAACGTGCAACAGTTCGCACTTGCCGTTCTTGTCGCACTGCTGACAGTTTTTATTATGGTTGGATAAAAGGAGTTCTACGGAAATTCTTCTCGCCGCGGTCGCCTTGGGCGAAGAAATGGTTATTTCCATACCTTCGGCAACGGGATACACGCAGGAAGCAACAAGCCCCCTTGCCCCCGTCGCTTCGACTAAACACACGCGGCAGGACGCCTTGGAACATTCGCCGTGATTGAACGCGCAAAGGGACGGAATTTCATATCCGCAAAGTTTTGCCGCTTCTAAAATGGTCAATCCTGCTTCTACCTGATAAGGCACGCCCTCTATTTTAATATTGACTTTTGCCATTTTTATTCCCTCCGATTACTTTTTGGATATGGCCTTGAATTTACAAGAAGCCATACATAAACCGCACTTGATACATTTCGCTGCGTCGATAACGCGGGACGGCAACTTATGTCCTTCCGCCACGTAATCGGTCTTCGAAATGGCACTTACGGGGCACTGCCTTTCGCACAGTCCGCACCCGATACATTTGTCTTTGTCGATTTCGTAAACCATAAGGCTCTTACAAACGTGCGCGGGGCACTTTTTATCGACGATATGGGCGATATATTCGTCCTTAAAATGCGCTAGCGTCGAAAGCACCGGGTTAGGTGCGGTCTGCCCCAACGCGCAGAGAGAATTGCTCTTTATATTCGCCGCAAGTTCCTGAAGTTTATCAAGGTCGTCCATAGTCGCTTTGCCTTCGGTAATCTTCGTAAGAATTTCCAGCATACGCTTTGTGCCGATACGGCAGGGCGAACACTTGCCGCACGATTCGTCGCA
>CAMOVY010000071.1 GCA_946627905.1 uncultured Clostridia bacterium | reverse complement strand
ACATAGACGAAGCGGATTTCGACGAAGAAGACGACGAAGACGAAGAGGACGACGAAGACGATATCGAAGAATAATTTTTGACGAAACGGACTACTATTCCTACGGATAAAACTTTATCCGTGGGAATATTTTTATAGGTATAAAAATAAATTTTACGGCAATAATAGGCGTATGATAAAAAGCACGGCGTCTATTTCGCAAGTAAAAGAAATAATAGGAAAAATGAATTTAAAACAGGTCGAAGTGGTAGTAAACCTTGGCAGAAACAAGTTTGAAACGTATAAAGGCGTGTTGTCGGGCGTTTATCCCGCGCTGTTTACGGTAAAGCCGTTCGACAAAGATTATCGCGGCAAAACTTCCTACTCTTATTCGGAGTATCTTTGCGGTAAAGTAAAAATCAAAGAGTTTTTGAGAGAGAGTTAATATTTTCGCTAAAATGTGCGCTTAAACTTACGCCCCGAACGGATGATTTTCGCCGTTCGGGGCGTTTTGATGTTTTTTCGGCATAATATCGCCTTTGTCGCTATATACTTTATTGAACAAAATTTATAGTGGAAGGAGAAAATTATGCCGATAGAACCTGTTTTCGAAAAACTGAACGCAAAAGAAAAGGTTGGCGAAGTATTTTGCCGCATTAAAGCGGAGTGTAAAACGGACGTTCCCGCAAGTTCGGTGGAAAAAGTTTTGAATAATAACGCTAATTCTTTCGTCGTGCTTTCGGGCATTATTGACGGGCGGGCGGAATTTACTTGCAGGTCGACGTTTTTTATTTGCTATTTAAGCGCGGACGGCATAAGAAAGTGCGAGTGCGGCGCGGAAGTGAAAGATTCGCTTTTGTCGGAGAGAATAGCGGAAGGCGACGAAATAAAACTTTCGTGGACAATCGAAAAAACCGAAGTTGACCTTTCGGGACTTAAAATGAGCGCAATCGCTTATATCACGGTAAAAGGCGAAATATACCGCAAAAAAGAATATTCGGCGCTCGCAGGCGGCGAAAACGTGTATTGCGACTTAAAGCCCATACAAACGGTTAAATCCTACGGCACGGTGTCTTCTTCTTACGTTGCGGAAGAAGAGTTCGACTTAAACTATCCCGTGGCGGAAGTGCTTTCGCATAAAGCGGAAGTTTGCATCACCGCGGTGCAATGCGGCGTCGGTACGGTAATCTGCGACGGCGAAATTTATCTGACTGAAATTTTGTTGCAATCGGGCGACAAAAACGATATAATAAGAGAAAATAAAGTCATACCGTTCAGGGCGGAAGCGGAGTGCGAAGACGCTATGCCGCAAATTTCCGCGACCTGCCGCGCGTTTATAAAATCCTTAAAGACCGACGTCAGCGTGGACGAAGAGAAAAACTTTTCTACCGTGGCGGTAAGCGTGTCGGTAGGGCTTACGGGCGAAGCGTATTCTGTTTCGGAAGAAACTTTTGCAGTCGACGCGTTTAATTCCGAAAAAGAGTTGAATATGATAAAATCGCGTACGACATTTTGTGCGGAAAGCGCGCCGTCCTGTTCTTTCGTCAGGATTTCGGGGCGTGCGGCGGTGGAAGACTTGGGCGCTGCGCGCGTTATCTGCGCCGCGGGCGAAAGGATAGAAGTAGTTTCTACGGACAAAAAGGACAATGCGCTGACGGTTGTCGGGGCGCTTACGGTAAACGGGCTGTTTATGGGCGACGACGGGGTGATTTTTACGAGAAAATCGGAAGTGCCGTTTGAAACGACTGTCCCTTGCGATGCGGAAGGCACTATAAGCGTGGCGGCGGCAATCAAGAGCGCAACGGTGAAACTTATAACCTTTACCGAAACGGAGTGCGACGCGGAAGCGGTGTTTACCGTGTATTCCGAAAATGCTTTTAACGTCGAAGTTATTTCTGAGATAGAAGAAGGCGAAAGCAAAACCGTACCAGACGCGGCGGTCAGCGTTTACATACCGCTTGCGGGCGAAGGGCTTTGGGAACTATCGAAAAGGCTTAACGTTTGCCCCGAATCTTTGGTTTCGACAAATCCCGACTTGCAGTTTCCGCTTACGGGTAAAGAAAGGATAGTCGTCTATAGACAAAAATAAAAACCGAAAGGCAGAACATACTATAAACAAATGAAAAAAGTCAAAGTAAAAACACCTGCTAAAATCAACTTAACTCTCGATATAACGGGCGCGAAAAACGGATACCACGTTATAGAATCTCTGGTCGCTTCAATCGACGTGTTCGACGTGATACGCGTAAAAAAGCGTAAAGACAACTATATCGGCGTTTCGTTCAGCGGTTTGCCTTCGGGCGTGGCGGACGAAAAAAGCAACGCTTACCTTGCCGCCAAAGCCTTTGTTAAGGAGTTCGGCACGGGCGGCGCGGAGATAACAATAGAACGGCATATTCCCGCGGCGGCGGGGCTTGGCGGTTCTTCTGCGGATATCGCGGGGGTTTTAGCCGCGATGGGTAAACTTTACAGAATAAACCGCGACCTATCGTATATCGCAAACGGTTTAGGTAGCGACGTTGCCTATATGCTTAAATGCGGCTACGCCGTTATAAAGGACAGGGGCGAAATAGTTGAAAGCGTATCAGGCGTAAAAAACATGTTCTATATTTTAATCGTTGCGGGAAGTCAAGGCGTTTCTACAAGCGAAAGTTATAAAGGGTACGACAAGATAGGTAAGTCTTACCGCAGGCGGACGGCGGCGGCTGTAAACTTTTTACGGGAAGACGATTGCGAAAACTTTTTCAAGGTGTTAAAGAACGACTTGTACTTTAGTTCCGCCCGCATCTTGCCCGAAATAAAAGGCACGCTTGCGCGGTTAAAAAAATTCGGCGCGGCGGTTATGACGGGCAGCGGCTCGGCAGTCTACGGCATTTATAAGACTAAAAGGGCGCGCGACAAAGTGTATAAAGCGCTGCTTTCCGATTACGGCGACAGGCTTATAAAAGCAAAAACTTTATAAAAAAATCAAAAGTATAATATTGTAATATTATTCCACGCCCCCGCGTATTCTCGCGGGGGCGTGGAAATTTTTAAATAGCGGTATAAATTTAAGGCGGTATGGAAATAATGGGAGTATTCTTAACTAAAACAAGGAAAATATAAAATGAAAAAATTAAGTATAGGGTTTACGCTTATTCTTTTAATCGCTTTATCGGCATATGCGCTTATGGTCAAAACTCAAGCGCTGACACACACCGAATATTTGAGAATACATATCCGCGCCGATTCCAACGAGGAAAGCGCGCAGGCGGTAAAGTACAGGGTGAAAGACGCGGTTGTAGATTTTCTTACGCCCTATATTGCCGAGTGCGATACCAAAAGTAAGGCGGAAAGTATGATAGAAAAAAGGCTTTCCGATATAGAAGCGGTTGCGGATAAAGTTCTTTGCGAACAGGGTTTTACCTACAAGTCCCGCGCTAAAATAAGTGCCGAGAACTTTCCGACGCGTTCTTACGGCGATTATACGCTGGAACAGGGCTATTACGACGCGTTGATAATAGAACTCGGCAGCGGCAAGGGCGACAACTGGTGGTGCGTGGTGTATCCGCCCTTATGTTTTACGGACACGGGGGCGCATTACGCGTACAGGAGTAAAATTCTTGAAATCGTGAGAGAATTTTTCGGATAAAAAGGAGAGAAAAATGAAAAGAACCTTGAGAACTTTAGCAATTGTTTTCATAGCGGCGGTAATGGCGTTTTCGGTAAGCACTTTCGTCAGTCCGAGCACGGAAACGGCGTACGCGGCGGTTATAAAGCAGGGAAGTAAAGGGGAGACTGTCAAAAAAATTCAGCAGAAGTTAAAAAACTGGGGCTATTACAGCGGCGCTGTGGACGGGATATTCGGCGCTAAAACCACGGCGGCTGTCAAACTGTTTCAGAAACGGAACGGCTTGACCGTCGACGGCGTAGTGGGCGCAAAAACCCTTGCGGCTATGGGGATAAGCGCGACTTCGTCTTCGGGCGCAACGTCTTCTTACAGTAGTTCCGACGTTAACCTTTTAGCGCACCTTATATACGGCGAAGCGCGCGGGGAAACTTACGTCGGGCAAGTCGCGGTCGGCGCGGTGGTTATGAATAGGATAAAAAGTTCGTCTTTCCCTAACACTATGGCGGGCGTAATTTATCAGAGTTATGCGTTTACCGCGGTCGCCGACGGACAGATAAACTTAACGCCCGACGCTAACGCCAAAAAGGCGGCGCAGGACGCCATGAACGGCTGGGACCCGACTTACGGGGCGATATATTATTACAATCCGAAGACCGCGACAAGTCAATGGATATTTTCAAGACAGACCACCATTACCATAGGTAATCACGTGTTCGCAAAATAAAGGGGGCAATATGGAGGATAACAACGTTAACGGAAAGAACGGAGAGATTTTAAGCGGCAGCGCGAAAAGCGATTATAAGACGGCGCGCGAAGAACGGAAAAAAATTAAAGCGCAGGAAAAAGAGCGTATAAAAGACGAGCGCTATAAAGAAAAAGCCGCCGCACGCCGCGAGAAAATGAGACAAAAAGCGGAAAAGAAAGAACAGCGCGAGTACTACAGGCAAGAAAGGCAAAGGCTTAAACGGGAAGAAAGCGTAAAGGGCGGCGGTAAGAAACGCGGATTAGTTGCGGCGGTAATAACGCTAGCCCTTTCAACCGCCCTTTTAAGCGGGGTTTTGGCGTATAATAATTTTTATTCGGAGGTTTCGGATAACCGCCTTGAAACGGGGTACAGAAAATCCTTTTACGATACGGTGGTGCAGGTCGACAATATGGACTTAAATTTATCGAAAGCGCTTGCGAGTAAAGACGAAAGGGCTGTGCAGACGTATTTAATGGATATTGCGGTAAACAGCGAACTTGCGGAGAATAATCTTCAGCAACTGCCGATAGAAGACGAAAATAAATTCTATACGACCAAAATCGTCAATCAGGTGGGGGATTTTGCCAAGTATCTGAATAAAAAACTCGTTATGGGCGAAGCGCTTACCGCTACGGATTACGAAAACCTGAAAAATCTTTATAACGCCAACGTCGCGCTTAAAAACGCCTTACAGTCGGCTATGCGGAGTATGGACGGGGACTATAATTTTTCGGAAATGGGCAAAGCCATAGAAGGCAACGCGCTGCTTAGTAATTTAGACAGACTTCAGGAACTTTCCGTTGAGTACCCCGAACTTATCTACGATGGACCGTTTTCGGACGGGAAAGAAACGCGTGAGATAAAAGGGCTTTCGGGCGAAAAGATAACGTCAAAAGAAGCGGAAGAAATTTTTGCCGAGTATTTTTCGGAGTATTCGCCGAAAAACGTGCGCTTTGCGGGTAAAAGCACGGGGAGTATAACGACTTTCGGCGTTCAGGCGGAAATAAAGGGGGAAACGGCGTACGCGCAGATTTCCGAAACGGGCGGCAAAATTGTAATGTACTCTTACGCGGGCAGTTGCAGAACGGTAAACTACGAGCAGTATTACCTAACCGAAAAGGCGCTTGCGTTTTTGGAAAAGTCGGGCTTTAACGATATGAGCGCCGTTTGGGTAAACCTTAGCAACAACGTTTACACTATAAATTTCGCGCCCGAAATAAGCGGCGCGGTGATATATCCCGATTTAGTAAAGGTGCGCTTATGTGCGGAAACGGGTATGATAATAGGGCTTGAAGCGACGAGTTATTACACTAATCATACCGAGCGCGAAATAGCAAAGCCCACACTTTCCGCTTCTGAAGCGCGCGCAAAGGTTTCCGAAGAAATAGCGACGGAAACGGTAAGGCTTGCGGTAGTGCCCGTGGGCGAAAGCGCGGAAAAACTTTGCTACGAATTTTCGGGCGATTTAAACGGTGAAACCTATTACGTGTATATTGACGCTTTAAGCGGCAGACAGGTGGAAATGTTTAAAGTGATAGAGTC
>CAMOVY010000070.1 GCA_946627905.1 uncultured Clostridia bacterium | reverse complement strand
TCGCGGGAAGAACCGACTATATTCTCTGCGATAAAGAAAACCACGCGAGTATTTACGACGGTTGCAGACTTTCTTTTGCGAAGATGCTCCGCTATAACCACTCGGATATGGAAGATTTGGAACGGCAACTTCAAACCGTACCCGACACGGCGGGCATTTTGATTGTAACCGACGGCGTGTTCAGTATGGGTGGCGATATATGTAAATTGCCGGAGATTGTTAAACTTGCCAAAAAATACGGCGCAAGGGTTATGGTTGACGACGCGCACGGCTTGGGCGTGCTCGGCGCGCACGGCAGGGGTACGGCGGAACATTTCGGTTTAGAAGATGAAGTCGATATTTATATGGGAACGTTCAGTAAATCTCTCGCAAGTCTCGGCGGCTATATGGCGGCAAGGAAAGACGTTTGCGAATACGTGCGCCACAATTCACGCCCGTTCATCTTTTCCGCGTCCATTACCCCCGCAAGCGTGGCATCGGCAAGGGCGGCGCTTAATATTCTTAAAAGAGAGCCCGAACGGGTTAAACGCCTTGCGGATATAAGCAGTTATATGCGCAATAAATTAAAGGACTTGGGCGTAGCGCTAAAAGAAAGCGGCGACAACACGCCGATTATTCCTATCTACACCTACTTTAACCGCAGAACGTTTATCGCATGCAAAATGCTTTTTGAGCGCGGCGTGTACGTAAATTCCACCATTTCGCCCGCAGTGCCCGTCGGCAGCAGTCTTATCCGCACGAGTTATATGGCAACCCACACGGAAGAGCAGATGGACAAAGCCGCCAAAGAAATCAAAGAAGTTTTAGATTTAGTAAAAGACATAGACGATTAAGTTTATATATGATTTAATTTACGTAGCCCCGAAAGTTTTCGGGGCTATTAAAATTTTGTTTTTTAATGGCGTTTTTTGCTTGACGGAAAGGAAAAATAGTAATATAATTTTAATTGCAACCGATTTGGTTGCAATTATGGTTAAAAAAGTCAAGGACGGGTAAAATGAAACTGTCTTCCAAAACGCACTACGGGCTTATGGCGTGCCATATTCTGGCGGAAAACTACCCCGATAGTACCGTTTCCGCAAGCGCTTTAGAGAGCCGCATTTCCGTTTCGGGTAAATATCTCGAAAAGATAATGCGTATGCTGTCCGCGCGCGGGATTATAACCGCCAACCGCGGCGCAAGCGGTGGATATTATCTTGCTAAAGCGCCCGAAGAAATTAAAATAGGCGAAATCGTCCGCGCTTTAGAAGACGATATGCAGATAATCGGGTGCGTAGCAAAGGGCGGCGCGTGCCGTTGCCCTTCGCAAGCGGTATGGAAAAGACTTTACGACGGAATAAACGAAGTGCTTGACGGTATGACTTTAAAACAAATGCTTGACGGCGATATAAAAGGAGATAAAAATGCGTAATATTTATTTCGACCACGCGGCGACAACGCCGCTTTGCGAAGAAGCGTTCAATAAAATGAAACCGTATTTTACGCAAATTTTCGGCAACGCTAACAGCCAGCACGCTTTCGGGCGTGAAGCGGTTAAGGCGGTGGACGAAGCAAGGGACGCTATTGCGGGCTTTATAAACTGCCGCCCCAACGAACTGTATTTTACTTCGGGCGGCACGGAAAGCGATAACTGGGCGCTGCGCGGTCTGGCGCACGCTTACGCCGAAAAAGGCAAACATCTTATTATAAGCCCCATAGAACACGCGGCGATGCTTTCGACGGCTAAAGCGCTTGAAAAAGAAGGCTTTACCGTAGATTTTATGAAAGTGGACGCCGACGGGTTTGTGGATTTAGAGAATTTAAAATCCATAATCCGCCCCGATACTACCTTTATCGGTTGTATGATGGCGAACAACGAAGTCGGCACGATAGAACCGATAAAAGAAATCGCAAAAATCGCGCACGCAAGCGGCGCAATCTGTTTTACCGACGCGGTGCAGGCGGCGGGCGTTCTTAAAATAGACGTTAAAGACTTGGGCGTAGATATGATGAGTATGAGTTCGCATAAAATCTACGGTCCTAAAGGCGTGGGCGCGTTGTATATCAGAAACGGGCTTAAGATTGACAGCATTATAACGGGCGGGCATCAGGAACGGATGAAGCGTGGCGGCACGACCAATGTTGCGGGCGTAGTCGGGTTTGCGGAAGCGTTCAGAATTGCCGAGCGCGACAGGGAAAAGAATTTCGAGTACGTAAGTATGCTGCGCGACAGGTTTATAGACAGGGTAATGGCGGAAGTGCCGTTCGTAAAACTCAACGGACCGTATAAAAAGGACAGACTCCCCGCAAACGCGGATTTTTCGTTCAGGTTTATAGAAGGGGAATCCATACTGTTCTCGCTTGACCTTGCGGGAATAGCGGTGTCGTCGGGTTCTGCGTGTTCTTCGGGTTCGCTTGAACCGTCGCACGTTTTGCTTGCGCTTGGGCTTCCCGAAGGGCTGGCGCACGGCTCTATCAGGTTTTCGTTCGGCAAACATAACACGGTGGAAGAAGTGGACTACGCGGTGGAAGTATTAAAGCAGGCGGTAAACAGACTTCGTGAGATGTCGCCGCTTTTCAAAACGGAAGGAGAAATCAAAAATGTATAACGAAAAGGTAATGGAAGTATTTAAAAACCCCAAAAACGTGGGCGAAATAGAAAACCCCGACGGCATAGGCACGGTCGGCAACGAAGTTTGCGGCGATATAATGCAGATTTCGTTAAGGATAGAAAACGACGTGATAGTTGACGCCAAATTCAAGACGTTCGGTTGCGCGGCGGCAATCGCCACGAGTTCGACGGCGACCGAAATGGTAAAAGGTATGACGGTTGACGAAGCGTTAAAACTCACTAATAAAGTCGTTATCGAAAAACTCGGCGGACTTCCTGCGCAAAAAATCCACTGTTCGGTTTTAGCCGAAGAGGCAATCAAAAAGGCAATCGAAGATTACCGCGCAAAACAGGCGGCAAAGTAAAGCATAATCCGACAATATTTGCGTATACTAACCCGTAAAAGGGGGAAGTATGAGTGATAAATTCGTTTGGGGCGTAATGCTCGGTATGCTCGGCGGCGCAATCGTTGCGACTAATTCCGTAAAGGCAAGACAGTTAGTTAAGTCGGGGCAGGAACAGGTTGTGGAAAAAGCCGAAACGCTTACCAAAAAGAAAAGCAAAAAGAGCGGTAAATAATCAGCGCTTAATATAAGGCGGAAAAGTAAATTTTCCGCCTTTTGCTTTTAATCCGTTGCGAAAACGCGGGGTTTGTGTTAAAATACTCTACGTGGATAGATTTCTGTGTCTGGATATCGGCGATAAAAGAATAGGTATAGCCGTATCCGACCCGTTCAACAGTTATGCTTTGCCCGTAAACACCTATTCGCGCAAGAATTTAAAGACAGACCTTGCGTATATGGCGGATTTGGCAAAGGAAAAGTGCGCGACGGTAATTGTCTGCGGGCTTCCCGTGAATTTTGACGGCACGCCGTCCGTTCAGACCGAAAAAGCGAAATTCTTTATAGAAAAACTTAAAGAGGCGACGGGATTAAAAGTTTACGCTGTGGACGAAAGGTGTACGACTGTGGAAGCGGAAGAAACGCTTATTTCGCAAGGCAAAACCCGCGAAGAACGGAAAGCGGTTATAGACAGCCTTGCCGCGGCGAATATCTTACAGGGATTTTTAAACGATAAAAAGCATAAGGAGAAATAAAATGGATAAAGAAAACAAAAAGCACGCTTGCGATTGCGGGTGCGAACACGAACACACGCACGGCGAACATTGCGACTGCGGCTGCGACGATTGTAATGACGATATCGTAGAACTCACCGCCGACGACGGAAGAAAACTCAAATTTTATTTTGTCGGAACGATAGAGTATAAGGGCAAAAACTACTCGGCGTTCGAACCTGCGGAAACAATCGACGGTATTGACGACGACGATTTAATAATATTCGAACTCTCGGGCGACGACGAAGAGACGGCGGATTTATTACCTATCGAAGACGAAGGGCTTTTGAACGAAGTGTTTGAAGAGTTTTGCAGGGTACTTGAAGAAGACGAACTAGCCGAAGAGGCGGAAAGTTTAGAACCCGACGAAAATTAAAACTGAAAATTTCGCGTTTCCTGTACGGGAAAAAGTATAAAAGGCGTAGCAAAATTTGCTACGCCTTTTATAATGCAATATACTGTTAAATATGTTTCAGGCTTACCGTAAAGGTCGTAAGGCTGTTCGCGCTTTCAACGCCCACCGTGCCTTGGTGCAGGTTTACTATGTGCGAGACGATTGATAAACCTATGCCGTTGCCTTCGGACATAGCCGCTTTGTCTTTCTGATAGAATTTGTTGAAAATGTTTTTAAACTCTTCTTCGGGAATTGTTTCGCCGCGATTAGATGTTTTGACCGTCAAAAATTCGTCGGAATTTTCGATTTCAACGGTTATTTCGCTGCCGGGATAAGCGAATTTGATTGCGTTGTCTAAAAGATTTATCCAGACTTGTTTTAACATATCTTCGTTGCCGCGATAGGTGAATTCGTCAAAATCCAACTGAAAAGATATATTCTTTTTCTCCCACTTTTTTTCTAAAAGCAGTATGCAGGTGCGGATTTGTTCGGAAACGTTAAAATCAGTCGTTTCGGTAAGTATATTTTGGTTTTCTATCTTTGAAAGGTTTAATATGTTCGTCGCCATATCGGAAACGCGGTCAAGTTCTTCTTCGATTATTTTAAGATACTCGGCGCGTTTTTCCTGCGGCAGGTTGCCTTTTTTAAGCAGTTCCACAAGCCCTTTGACGGACACTATCGGGGTTTTGAATTCGTGCGAAAAGTTGTTGATAAAATCCGAACGCAGTATTTTTGTGTTTTCAAGTTCTTTTGCTAAGGCGTTAAAATTGTCCGCAAGTTCTTTCATTTCGTAAGTTCCGCCGCGGTCAAGCCGAACGGAAAAGTCGCCGCCCGCAAGTTTTCTTACCCCCGAAAGAAGTTCCCACGAAGGTTTTAAGACCAGCCTGCTTATGCCCGCCGTTATGATTGTGCCGACAAGCACGCCCGTAAAAATAAACAGCGCTATTATCCAAAACCCGTCGTTTATAATATCGTCGTAGGAAATAATGCCGTAATCTAAAAATAAGTATAAAAAAACTAACGTTAATATAGTAATAAGTAAAAGTATGGATATCAAACTTACTATAAATATGTGTCTTAACCTTTGCGTAAGGTCTGTGCCGCGTGTTTTTTTTGTTATACGGTTTTTCATACCTTTTTTACCGCCTTGTATCCAAGCCCCCTGATGGACTTTATTTCAAATTCTTCCCATCCTTCGAAGCGCTTGCGTAGCCGCGCTATATGCACGGTAAGCGTTTCTTCGCCCGAATCCGAATCGTAGCCCCAGATATCGTCCATAAGTTGAATTTTGGTAAAAATCTTGTCGGGGAAGGACAGAAGTTTATATAATAGCAGAAATTCTTTTTGCGGCAGTTCCTGCGTTTCGTCGTTTTTCGATACGGTAAAGGAATCGTAGTTTAATACCACGTCGCCTATAACTATTTTGCGTTCGCTCATTATTTTTGAACGGCGCAGCAGCGCTTTTACGTGCAAAATCAACTCTTCGGTGTCGACGGGTTTTGTCATATAGTCGTCTATTCCCGAAATAAACCCCTTTTTTCTGTCTTCCGCAAGTTGCTTGGCGGAAAGCATTAAAACGGGCAGGTCTTTGTCGAAAGAACGCAACTGCTTTGTAAAGTCGTACCCGTCGATATTCGGCATCATTACGTCGACAATCGCCAAGTCGAATTTCTCGTTATCTAAAAGCGCCAGCGCTTGTTTGCCGTCGGCGGCGGTTTTTACCGTGTAGTGTTCGGTTTCAAACACTTCTTTGAGTAGAAACCGCGTATTTTTATCGTCGTCGACGATT
>CAMOVY010000069.1 GCA_946627905.1 uncultured Clostridia bacterium | reverse complement strand
ACGTTTATGCTTTTTAGCATATAAATTATCCCCGCGGGGGTGCACGAATTTATACTGTCTTTAAATAACGTAGTGTTTCCGACGTTTTCCGCGGTAAACCCGTCCACGTCCTTTTCGGGCGGAACGAGTGAAAGGATTTTTTCTTCGTTTATGTGTTTCGGTAGCGGTAGTTGTACCAAAATGCCGTCTACCGATTTGTCTTCGGAAAGGCTTTTAACTACCTGTTCCACGTCCTGCTCCGAAGAATTTTCGGGCAATCTGAAAGAAAGAGATTTTATGCCCACAAATTCCGCTGCTTTCACCTTGTTTTTAACGTACACGCACGAAGCGGGGTTTTCCCCCACCAAAATTACGGCAAGCGTTATTTCACGGTTGTAGCGCTTTTTAAATTCTTCGACGCTTTTTTTCAGGTTTTCTTTAATTTCTGCGGCAAGCGCTTTTCCGTCTATGATTTCGGCCATAATTATCTCCTGTTCTTTGCGTATTCGGCAAGTATACCGTTCACGAAGTCCGTACTGTTTTCGGTCGAATATTTTGCGGCAAGTTTAACCGCCTCGTCTATAACGACGGCGGTCGGCGTTTCGGAAAACCCGTCAAGTTCCGCCATGCCGATAAATATCGCGCACTTGTCGGCGGCAAAAATCCGTTCCGGTTTGAAATTCGCGGAAAGAGTTTTAAGCGCGTCGTAATACCGTGTTTCGCCGCTTATTACCGCGTTTAAAAGTTTATCCGCAAACTCTTTATCGTCGTCGCTTTTAAGGTCTTTTTTTAAAACAGCAAAAAGCCCTTCATCGCTTTGATTGAAGAGCCTTGAAAATATATATTCGAATACTTTTTCTCTTGCCAAACTTCTCATTTGTTTTAATCCTTTTTCTGCGGAGTTTCGTCGCCTGCATTATTCGAAGTTTCCGAAACAGCCTTTATTTCGCCGTTTCCGTTAGCGTCGTCCCCGTTGCCGTTGTTGTTTATAACGACGTCTTCGAACATTACGCCCTTAACGCTGACGTTTATAGAAACGACGTTATAATCCGTCATGGACTCCACGTTGTATTTCACCGCTTCCTGAATCTTAAACGCCATATCGGAAACGCATTGCGAATAATGTATGGAAACTATTACGTCAACGCTGACGTTGGACTTATCGATAACCACCTTAACGGCATCTTCAGCCTGTTTTCTGCCGCCTACGCCGCGGTATATTTCGGCATAAGGTATTTCCGAAACCGCCAAAAGCACTATTCCTTCCACTATTCCGTCGCTGTAAATAAGTTTGTCGCGACTTTCTCTCGGGCGAAATTTTTTTACACGCATTATAAATATTCTCCGATAAAACCGATTTACGTTTATTTTACCACAAAATATTTATTTTGCATAGTATTTTTCAGGAAATAGGAATAATTTTTACGTTTTCGGGCGAAACGGACGCTTCTTCGGCTATTATAGTATAAATCGCAACGGCGTCGTCGGCGGTCAAATTAGCGGATTTGGCGATTACGTTAACGTTTTCGGAATCCAGCCCTATTACCACTACCGCGTCTTCGAAACCGTAGGCTTTTATCAGCGTTTCCAAAAGCATTTCCTTTTCGGTATTTAAAGTTATGTTGGTTTTCATGGTAAGCGCGGCGGCGTATTCGTCGCTTTCTTTGGCGGCGCTTGCCAGCACGGAGTCTAATTGAATAAGTTCTTCGTTTCTGTTGGTAAGCCTTTCCGCCCTGTATTGCGCAAAATATCCCGCGGCGCTTGCCGACGCGGTTTGCGCCACTTTGGCGCTGCCCGTTCCAGTAAACATGTAGTTAAACACCGCGGTTGCCGCAAGCAACGCTACCATACAAGATAAAACAACGATTTTTTTCTTTTTGGTCATACTTTTTTCTCCATTTTATTTCCTGATTTATAATTTTCAAAAAAATTATTTCATTGTAAGAATTTCTATCTGTCCGACTTTGACGTTCAAAAGCGACAGCGCCGCTTGCTGAATTTTCGTGTATACCGAAATACTGCCCGCGCCTTCCGCAATTATAAGCACGCCGGTGATTTCGGGGTATTTTTCTTTCAGAACCACCGTTTTGCCGTTTACCATTACGGGTGTTGACACGATTTCTCTGCCCGCGGAAGTCTCTTTTGTGGTAGTGGTCATAGCAAGTACCGTTTCCATACCCGATTCCACGCTTATTGCTACCGAAACTTTGCCCGCACCGTCTACCTTTGCCAAAAGGCTTTCAAGTTTACGTTCTAAAGAATATACGTATTCGCTTACGGGGTCCGAAGCGGTTTCGCTTTTATCCGAACCTGAAAGCACGTTTGCCCCTATTATCAGTAAAAGAGCGACGATACATGCTATAACGGCTAGCAGACGCGTTTTTCCGTCGGTCTTTATTTTTCTTATAAAGTTTTTAATACGGGACGTTTCACTCATATATTTTAATCCCCGCTTTGTCAACGTTAAGATACTCGCTTATTTCGTTTTCCAGCCTTTGCAATATAACTATATGCTCTTCATCGGAACTTATTACCGCATTTTTTAAATTTATTTCCGCGCCCGTTATGGTTGTTTTATAATTTTCGTCTACGTTATATTTTATTATGATTTCGCTTTCGGTTATGCCGTTTTTTTCTGCGATTTTAACACAATTCAGCCTGTATTTGTCGATTTTGGCATAAGTCGTATAGTCGAGAAATTCATAATCCGTATCTATCGTTTTGTTATATTCGAAAGTTATATCCCCGCTTAAAAAATCCCCTATATTTATGAAAGGCGAAACTATTATAATAACGGCGATAAGCGATATAAACGGCTTGGAAAATTTTGCCGTTTTCCCTTCGGGTAAAATTAGGGATAATAAGGTAATTATCAATGCAACGCTGAATATTCCGAATAACCACTCTTTCATTTAAATCACCGAATTTGCCGAAAAAATCATAAGCATTATGGTAAGAAAAGCCATAAGTCCCACGGTTAAAACAGAGGCGATAAGGTAATTAACGGACTTTGACAACATTGATAAAAATTCGGGCACGGTATCGCCCGCAAACACGTCGCACACAGCGGCGGCGAGTTTAAGCAATACAGAAAAAACTATCATATGAATTATTGGCGAAAGCAGAAAGTAAAAAATCCCGATAAGCCCCGCTACCCCCAAAGCGTTTTTAATCACGATACTACCTGCCGCAACTACGTCTAATCCTTCTCTAATAAGTCCGCCGACTATAGGAACAGAGTTAGACACAGCGTATTTTGCTATTTTTGCGGATATTCCGTCGTTTGCCGAAACCGTTATGCCCTGTACGGTTATAAACAAGCCGTAAACCGTAATGATTATACCGAAAATCCATTTCAGTATTCCGCCGAAAAATTCGGAAAATTTTTTAAGTTTAATTTCTTTTGAAAAATGCGACGCGATATTGAATACCGTCAATATTCCTATAAGCGGAAGCGCCAGAGAATAAAACACGTTGATTATCGCGCCCGTAAAAAACACTACCGACGGTTTATATACCGCTGCCGACGCCGTTCCGCCCGAAGCCACCATTAAAGTCAGCATTATGGGAGACATAATCTCGCTGAATTTACCTATATTTTCTATAACGTTTCTCGTTTTATTCCATATGGATATAAAAGTCGGAAACAAAAGGATTATTACGGTCAATACCGACGCAAACTTTATCACCGTTCCCACGTTTGAAGACAGATATCCGCTCTTGAAATTCCGCACAATCTCATATAAAAGCGCTATTGCTATTACGGCGATAACGGTAGGCATAAGCGCAGAAATTTCCGAAAAAAGGATTGATTTTATGTAATCGAAAAACCCCTCCGCACCGTCGTATTTCCCCGATAAAATATTGTTAAAAACGGATAAAAAATCGTAATCGTCTGCGGAGACACCGTCGAAAAAGTCGTTTAATTCGTGTAAATCAAGATTATTTATTTCTTCCTGAACGGTATCCGATAACTCGTCCGCGCAGGCTTTTTTACGGTTGCAACCGCAAAAAGCCGCAAAGAGTATACAAAACGCCATAAGAATAATAAAATATTTTTTACGCATTATTTCAACAACTCCGACAGCAAATCGAATACTGCGGTTATTACGGGCATAGCCGCTATGATTATTGCAAGTTTTCCGACGAATACCAACTTGTCCGCCACGCTTTTAAGTCCAAGGTCTTCTATTATTCCCGCGCCGAATTCGACGACGTAAGATATGGCGGTTATTTTAAGAATAACCGCAAAGTATTTACCGTTTATTCCCGTTGATTTTATCAGGTTATTCACAAACGACAGCGTGTCCGTAAGATATTCTATGCCGAGCGCGGTAATTATCACCCCCGCACCCAGCACGGCGACGGAAAAAAATTCGTTGTTAACGCTTTTCAGATATATAAGCACAAACGCGCATATAACCGCAACCGCAACTATTTTAAGCATTTCAGTATAAATAAAATATATTTTTTATCGTATCGAACAATTCGCTTACCATATTTATTACGAGAGTTAACACGATAATAAGCCCCACAAGCGACACGAGCGTGGCGATATCGTCCCTGTCGCTTTTTTTAAGAACCTGCGTTATTACGGTAATCAATATTCCGATAGCCGCTATTTTGAATATTACTTCCACGCTCATTTTTTCACCTATATTACGAGAATAAATATCACAAGTCCTGCTAAAAATCCGAGTTTTATATATAAAGGGCGATATTTTTTACATTTATCGTCTGAAAGCGTAGAATATTTTTTAATTTCCGCTTCCATTGATTTTAACAGATTGATTTGTGAATCCTTGTCCGTCGTGCCGAGATTTTGCAGGTATTTTTCTATAAACCGCCTTTCTTCTTCGGATAAGAATTTTAATTTATACGTTATTTTTCCGTTCTTGAAATAATCGATTGCGATAACGGAAAAACAGTCCTTTTTATCGTTTTTTTCGCCGTCTGACAATATTTCGGATAAAGAGTTTTGCGAAAAGGAAATTTCCGCTTTGATTTTTTCGTGTTTATACGCAAAATTTTCCCAAAAAGTCTGCGCTTCGGCGAATTTTACCGAAAGCAGCCACCCCAAAAATGCACAGATTAGCGGAATCGTCGCTAAAATAAAAATTCTCATACGGCGTTAAAATCCTTATCGAAAATCCCTTTAATACTGCCCGCGGGTTTTTTATCGTCGATAATCACGTATCTTTCGAATACGGTTTTATTGAAAAAATCTTTGCTTTTTAAATCGTTTATATTTTTTCCGTGGCAACTCGCAATGATTTTAACGCCGCTGTTTGCCGCCTGTTCGGCGCTTTTCCAGTCGTCTTTGCTCTGTAGTTCATCGGTTATCACAATCTGCGGCGACATAGACCGTATGGAATAACTTAAAGCGTATATTTTGTTAGAATATTTTATAACGTCTATATTTTCGCCCGAAATGCGGTTAAACTCCCCCCTTTCGTCGATTATAAGAATCGAATAATCGGTATTATCGTTGAATTTGCGCGCAAGGTCTTTTAAAAGCGTGGTTTTACCTTTTGCCGGCGGAGACACAATCAAGGTATTATATACCGTTCCCGAATAAATTTTCTGATAAATAACCGCGGAACAGTTTTTTATTTCGTGCGGCACTCTTACGTTAAGCGAAGAAATTTTTTTTATAGTGCTTATTTTATCGTTATCGAAAACGCACTCTCCGGCAACGCCAACTCTTACCCCGTCGCGCGTGGTTATAAAACCTTGTTTTAATCTGTCGTTGAACGCGTAAAGCGACCGTTCGGTAGCGCTATTTACCGTTTCCGAAACGTCTTCTTGTCCGCATATAATAGCGGAAGTCTTATCAAGCGTAGCGCCGTCATTACAAATATAAACTTTCTTTCCGTTAAAGATGCCGAAAATCGGAAATCCCGTTCTCAGTCTTAATTCCGAA
>CAMOVY010000068.1 GCA_946627905.1 uncultured Clostridia bacterium | reverse complement strand
ATTTTCGGACTCTCCCGTATTTTAATCGGAACGGCAATCTACCGCAACCGCATTATAATATATGTCCGAATTTAAAGTTTAATTACCGTAAACCATATTGTATTCGCCGGTCGCCACGCTTACAACGCGTTCGTCGGAAGAAAGCCTTGCTATCTCCGCGTTTTGCGCGTTAAGTTGCGACACGCGCGCGGCGTAAGTCGCGTCAAGCGCGGATATATCGCGCGAAAGCGCTTTAAGAACGCCCGTATTCAAAACGATAAGCGCTAAAATTACCATAACGACGAGCGCGTACATAGCCACGATAAGTTTACCTTTACCGTTCAATTTATACGAACTCTTGCGTTCCGTTTTGCTTTTCTCCGCGTCGTTAAATATCTGCGGGTCGCCGTCGATAAACTGCGTGGTGGTCGTCGTAGGTCTGATATCTTCGTCCGAATACGCCTTTATCTCTTCTTCGGGAGCGTCTTCGATAACGGCGGCTTCTTCCGCTTCCATTTCGGCATATCTGTCGTAGTTTAAAAGCCTGTCGAGATTGCGTTGCATTCTCGCCTTCGCTTCTTCCATACTCTCTTCACGCGCGGGCGCTACGGGTTCGTACGCGACTTCTTTTTCAAGAAGGTCCACGCCGCCGCGAACCGAATTATCGGTAGTAGAATAACTTCCTTGTCGCCTTGTCGTTATCATAGCCGTTCTCCTTTTTCCTTATTTTTTGTATGAACGTAAACCGTCTAAACCCGTTCCGCCACGCGCAGTTTCGCGCTTTTGGCTCTCGGATTGATTTTCAGTTCTTCTTCCCCCGCCGTTATCGGGTGTTTGGTGATTATCACCGCTTCGCGCTTTTTGCCGCACACGCATACGGGTAGGCTTTTGTCGCAGATACAGTCGGTTTCAAGTTCGCGGAAAGCCTGCTTTACTATCCTGTCTTCTAAAGAGTGAAAGGTAAGTATCGCTATCCTGCCGCCCTTTTTTAAGCCCCGCGTCATCGCGATTACCGTTTCGTAAAGCCCGTCGAGTTCGCCGTTGACTTCTATACGTATCGCCTGAAAAGTCCGTTTTGACGGGTGTCCGTCGTGCTTAAATTTCGCGGGAATACTCTTTTCTATTATCGCGTTTAACTGCCCTACCGTGGTTATCGGGCGGGCTTTCCGCTCGTTTACGATATTGCGCGCTATGCTTGCCGCAAACCGTTCTTCGCCGTATTCCGCGATTATCCGTTTTAAGTCGCTCTCTTTATATCCGTTGACGATTGCTTCCGCCGAAAGGGGCGCGCTTTCGTCCATACGCATATCGAGTTTTTCGTCGTCCGAAAGGTACGAAAACCCGCGACTTCTGTCGTCAAGTTGAAAACTCGATACCCCTAAATCCAGCAGTATTCCGTCAAAACCGTCTATATCGAGTCTGTCTTTTATATCTGTAAAATCTTTAAAATTGCTCTTTACTACCGTAAGCCTGTCGCCGAATTCTTTAAGATTTTCCTTCGCCCTGTTTATAGCGTAGTCGTCTAAATCGGTCGCTATAACTTTTCCGCTCGGCGCGCTTTCTTTAAGTATTTCCCGCGTGTGTCCGCCGCCGCCTAAAGTCCCGTCGAAATATACGCCGCCGCTTTTTACCTTAAGCGCGCTTAAACACTCGTTAAGCATTACGGGAATATGTTTTAATTCAGCCATTTTGCAAAGATTCCAAGGCGTCGGCTAAATCGTCGAAGTTTACGTCGTTAAAATATTCGTTCCAGTTCTCTTCGCTCCATATCTCGACGCAAGTCGGACCTTTGAAAATTATTACGTTTTTGGTAATGTTCGCGTATTTACGGAGATTTTCGGGAAGAAGTATTCTGCCCTGCTTGTCCTCTTCCGCCGCCCAGGTATTATACAATATAAAGCGCGCGGCTTTTAACTGCTTATCGCGATATGCGCTGACGTTTTTAAGAGAGTCTTTGACTTTCGCCATCTGTTCGGCGTCGTAAACGTACAGGCAGTTGCCCGTGCCTACGGTGATATAATACCCTTCGCCGAGTTCTTCGCGGAGTTTAGCCGGAATACGCATTCTGTTTTTAGCGTCGAGTTGATGAGCATAATTTTTACCGGCCACTATAGACTCCCCCCTTTTTGTGATATAGAAATTCTAACACACATTTTAACCACTGTCAACCACTTTTTAAATATTTTTTTTAATTTTTAATTTTTTTCTTTGCCGAAAATCATATCTTTAACCACCGAATTATAAAAAATAAAATTTTCTTCGGAATTTTCGCCGATAAAATCGACTGTAAAATTCTCGCTTTTTCTTATCAGGTCGTTTTTATTTAAATAGTTTTTAAGTTTTACGGCGGTGCTTTTCTCTCCCGAAAGAATTTTGCGGGGGCAAAAGTGGTCGATAAATTGATTTTTTACAAAAAAATAGTGCGTGCAACCGAGAATTACCGTGTCCGCTTTTGCAGTCGGCACTTTCGCTTGCGTAAGATGGCTATCTAAATCAACGCTTTCAAGTCGGTATTTGTTTCTTTCGATATCCGCGGCAAGGTTTTTAAGCGGAAACACACGCAGGTTTTCTCTTTCTTTGATTTTTGCGCAAGTCATGGGCGTTGCAAACAGATAGGTTGTGCCGCGGGGCTTAACGTTCGGCGGGTACACCCCGAACGTTGGAGCACGGCAAGCGGGCGCTATAAGCGGAAGCACCACCATTGTCAGCGTATTACAACCGAAAACCACCGCCTTTACGTTATAACTTAAAATATATGACAGGTTTTTTCGCGCAAGGTAGTAAAGTTCGCCTTTCGTCTTGCTACCGTACGGGGCGTTTTTATTGTCGCCGAAATATAAAAAGCGTTCGTGCGGCAAAACCTTAATCAGTTCGCATAGCACCGAAAACCCGCCTATTCCGCTGTCTAATACCGCTATATATCCGTTATCCATAATCTATAAATATGTTTTAAAGCCGAAAAATAGTTAATTTTACGGTAAAACGGAAAAATGTAGGTGAAATGTAGTTGCATTTACTTTCGTTTTGTGTTAAAATGTTATTCGTTAAATTCAGATTTCTTAAGGAGTGCATATAAAATGCCGAACATTAAATCAGCCAAGAAAAGAGTTATCGTCAATCAGAAAAAAACCGAACAGAATAAAAATATCCGTTCCGAAGTAAGAACGGCAATCAAAAAGGTCGAAGCGCTTATTAAAGACAATAAGGCGGAAGAAGCAAAGGCTCTTCTTCCCAACACTTTCGCGTTAATCGATTCCGCGGCAAGCAAAAATATTATTCACGCCAACAACGCGGCTAATAAGAAAGCAAGGCTCGCTAAAAAAATCGACGCGCTAAAGGGCGCGGCTACCCCCGCTCCCGCAAAAAAAGCGGTTAAAAAAGAAACGGTCGCGGAAGAACCTGCGGCTGTAGAAGCGGTTGCCGAAGCGCCCGCGGAAGAACCCGTTAAAAAGACGGAAGAACCGAAAGCGGAATAATTTTTCGGCTACTATTTGATATTAAAAATTAAAGGCTTCGGCAAAATGCCGAAGCCTTTTTATACATATTTGCTTTTTTATTCTTTGACGTTATCCGCCGTTTCTTTCGGTAGCCTTAACGGTATCTTTTTAAATACGTAAACCAAAAACATAGCAACTCCGCCCGCGATAAAGATTATCGACTGCCATTGCGACGGATAAAGTCCCAAAATCACCGCGCCGCGCGCGTCGGTTCTGAAAAACTCTATTATGATACGCCATACCCCGTACGCTATCAAATACACCTGCATAGTAATATTAAATCTGTTAAAGTAAAGATACGAAAGCACGGCAAACAGCGCGAATAAAAACAGCGCTTCGTAAAGTTGCGTGGGAACGTAATAGCCCCACACCCCGTCGGACTTCATATAAAGCCCGTGCCCCGCGTCAATCGCCGCGCCGTGGCAACAGCCCGCGCAAAGGCAACCTATCCGCCCGAAAGCGTGCGCTATCGTGATACAGCAGGGCGCGCATAAAAGGATTTTATTGAATTCCTTTATATGTAATCCTGCGTCTTTACCCTTAAACACGAACTTCCCGCCGACAAAGTACGCGATGAGAAACACCGCCGCACCGCCGACAAATCCGCCCATAGCGGTAATTCCCGAGTGGTAAAAATCAAAAGTGCCCGTATCTATCCACTCGTAAACCGCTTGGAAGAGTTTGGCGAACAAAAATCCGATTGCAATGGCTATTATCGCCACGATAAAAATAAAGTCCTGCACTTTGGTCGGCATATTCTTCTTTTTGGTGTAAACGTAAAACACGGCAAGGCAAACGAGAATTCCTACGGCGATACACACACCGTACATATATATATTCATTTCTTTGCCGAACAGCGTAAACGACAATATAGGGTCTGGTAGCATTACGAACTCCTTATATCTTTTAGCTTATTATACTATGAATAAAGATTTTTGTCAATGTTTGTGCTATACTGTATTTATGCAAGTAAATTGTTTTAAGCCCGTTATAGATAAAAATTGCAAGGTTTTAATACTCGGCTCTATCCCGAGCGTTATTTCGCGCCAAGTCGGCTTTTATTACGGCAACCCCGCAAACAGGTTCTGGAAAATAATGTCAAGGATTTTCGGCATTGATTTTACCGTACTTTCGCCACAGGAAAAAGCGTCGGAACTGTTAAACAGGCACGTTGCCCTATCCGACGTGTTTTCCGCGTGCGAAATAACGGGTTCTATGGACAGTAAAATAAAAAATGCGGAATTTAACGACATACCGTCGCTTATTGCGGGTACTGATATACAAACAATATATATAACGTCAAAAACGGCGTACAATGCGTTTATAAAGCGGTTCGGCGACTACTTTATAACGGCTAATATAAAAGTCGTAAATTTGCCTTCTCCGTCGGGCGCGAACCGCAGCAAATTTCGCACCGACGAAGAACTTATTTCATCGTGGCGGCGACTGCTTGTTATTCCCTAATACAATTCAGGTTGCCAATACCTACCCGTTCAAACCATATTTCTTATTTACATAAACACAGGGTGCGTACCTTTTGATACGCACCCTGTATTTGATGTGAAAAATTGAACTTAAACCTTGCAAGCAAATAGAAAATCATTAATAGTGAACTTTTATAAATTTTTATAGATTTCTATAGCCTTTTCCACTTCGCCGTCGTAAATAATTTTGCCTTTATCTAAAACTATGCACCTGTCGCAAAGGCGACGTATCGTTTCCATATTGTGGCTGACGTATAATATCGTCCTATTTTCTTCTTTTGAAACGTCCCCCATTTTATCCAAACACTTTTTCTGAAACGCTAAATCCCCTACCGCTAGGACTTCGTCCATTATCATTATTTCGCTATCGAGGTGCGCCGCCACCGAAAACGCCAACTTTACGTACATACCCGAAGAATATCTTTTCGCCGGCGTATCTATAAACTTTTCTATCTCCGAAAATTCTATTATTTTATCTATTTTACTGTTTACTTCGGCTTTGCTCATGCCGAGTATCGCGCCGTTTAAGTATATATTTTCTCTGCCCGTAAGTTCGCTGTGAAAGCCTGTGCCGACTTCAAGCATGCTCGACACTCTGCCGTTTATTCCTATCGTTCCTGCCGTCGGCGAAGTTATACGGGATATGATTTTTAAAAGCGTTGACTTCCCCGCGCCGTTTTTACCTATAATACCGAGCCTTTCGCCTTTATATATGGTAAGGTCTACCCCGTCAAGCGCAACGAATTTTTCGTTTTTGCCATACTTTGCGGAATTTATCTTTGTATTCGGGTCTTCCTTTCTACGAAGCCGCGCCCAAAAACTCTGTATGTCCCTTTGCAGAGTTCCCCCGTTTATTACTCCAAGGCGATATTCTTTTTTTAAGCCCTGTATTTGTATCGCTATCTCTCTTTCCATTTTATATCTTATCTATAAAATTCCGTTCGGTCTTATTAAATATAACTA
>CAMOVY010000067.1 GCA_946627905.1 uncultured Clostridia bacterium | reverse complement strand
TGACGATGCTTAACGGGTTTTTGGCGGTCGATAAAAATAAGATACTGCTTTTAAAATCTTTCGGCGCAAACAAATTCCAAATACTTTTAAAACTCGTTATCCCCGGTAGCCTGCCATCTCTTATAAGTATGCTTAAAATCAGCGTGGGTATGGCATGGATAGGCTCTATTATGGGCGAATATCTGGTTTCACGCGCGGGGCTCGGCTATCTTATAGTTTACGGCGGTCAGGTATTTAAATTAGACTTGGTTATGGCGTCAACCGTCGTTTTATGCGCGCTGGCTACTTTAATGTACGTGCTTGTTGCGCTGCTTGAAAAATTTATTATCAAATACAAATCCGAATAAACGCGCCCGTTCCCGACAATCTTCGGGAACGGGCGTTTTACATAGCATCTTGTTTTAAAAATCACTTATAAAGACTTATAGTAAGCGAATTTAAGACCGCCAAAAGCATTACCCCTACGTCGCCAAGCATAGCAAGCCATACGGGAAGCGGCATAAACACGCTTAAAAAAAGTATTGCGAATTTAATTCCAAGCGACGCTATTACGTTAGTTAAAACCTTACGTTTTATAAGTTTTGACTTTTTGATTGCGTAAGGAATTTTAAGCAAATTGTCGTCCGTGATAATAACGTCGGCGGTTTCTATTGCCGCTTCGCTGCCGAGTGCGCCCATAGCAACGCCCACGTCCGCCGCGGCAATCGACGGCGCGTCGTTTATACCGTCCCCGCAAAACAATACTTTACCGCACTTAGTTTCTTTTGTTATTTCGGCAATTTTATCCGCTTTATGCTCGGGCAACAGTTCGCCGTACGCCCTAGAAACGCCTATTTCCTTTGCCGCTCTTTCTACCGCGGAATAATTATCCCCGCTTAAAATAAAGGTTTTGTCAACCCCTACGGCACGCAAATCTTTCATCAGTCGCGCGCTTTCTTCTTTTACGCTGTCTATAATAGCAATTTCGCCTATAATTTCGTTTTCGTTCAGCACGTAAACCACATTGTCCGAATTATTCCTTTTACTCTCGGCGATGTCGCTTAAAACTTTATTACCGCCGACAGTGTATTTTACTCCGTTTATAAACCCGCTTATGCCTTTCCCCGAAATCTCTTTTATATCGTTAACTTCGTAAAACTCTTGTCCGCTCCCTAAAACCAACGCTTTAGCAATAGGGTGCGAAGAACCCTGTTCTATCGAAGCGGCTATTTGAAGTATCTCTTTTTTGGCATAACCGCCCTTTGCGGTTATTTTGCCGATTGAAAACTCACCCTTTGTAAGCGTGCCCGTTTTGTCGAAAACGGCGACTTTGGTGTTTGCAAGTATGTCAATATAATTACTGCCTTTAACCAGAACGCCGCGTTTAGCAAGCGCGCCTATACCGATAAAAAATCCCAGCGGAACGGATATAACCAGCGCGCACGGACAGGAAACGATAAGGAAATTAAGGGCTTTATATATCCATTTTGTAAAATTGTAGCCGTCAAACACGGGCGGCACTACCGCTAAAACAAACGCAAAAAGCACGACGCAAGGCGTGTAGATTTTTGCAAAAGCGGTAATGAATTTCTGGCTTTTCGCCTTGCGCTCCGCGGAGTTTTCAACCACTTTTATTATTCTTTCCACCGTACTGTCTTTATACAGTTTTTCGGTTTTTATAACCACGGCGTCGCCCAAATTCACCGCGCCGCCGTAAACGTCTTCCCCAACTCCAACGCTATACAGTTTACTTTCGCCCGTTATCGCCTTAAGGTCGAAGTCTGCGCTGCCATTAACGACTTTTCCGTCTATCGGAACTCTATCCCCCTTTCTTACGAGAATAAGACTGCCGATTTTTACGCTTTCGGGCGGAACTTCGGATACTTTACCGTCCACTAACAAGTTTGCCTTGAAACTCTTTAGTTCGGCAAGCCCCGCTATCTTTTCTCTCGAACTGTCGGTCGCTATATCTTCAAGCAATTCGCCAAGGTTATATAAAAGCACTATAAACACACCTTCAGCCGATTCGCCTATTATAAAAGCCGTAATCGCCGCAATAAGCATAAGCGCGTTTTCGTCGAAAAACTCTTTTCTTAAAACGTTTTTAACGGATTTTACAAGTATTTCATACCCCGAAATTATCGCGGCGCATATCCTTAAGATTAAAACCGTAGTTCCGCTAAAATCCATAAATAGCGATAAAAGCAGTATTATTCCGCTTAACGCAAGTTTAACTACTTCAAACGCGCGCCCGCCTTCTTCATTTTCTTCAGCACAATTTTCGTTTTTAACCTTAAGTTCTTCTTCCATATTGCTCCTTTATAATTGTTTATAAGTATATCATAATTTACTAATATATTTTTTATTTTAAAAGGCAAAACGCTTTGCCTTTTAACGTTAATATTATGATTTTACAGACATTTACTGTGTTCAAGCGCCGTTTTCACTATCGAAAAGATATGTTCGTCGGCTATCGAATACAACACCTGATTTGCGTCTTTACGCGATTTTACGATATGGCTATCCTTTAGTTTACGTAGATGTTGGGAAATAGCCGACTGTTTGCCGCCCGTAATTTCGCAAATATGGTAAACGCACAACTCCCCTTCCATAAGCGCAAGAATAATTTTCATCCTGACGGGTTCGCCAAGCATAGCGAAAATTCTGCTCGCATCTTCTACACCGTTCAGATATTCTACAGACCCCGAGAGTTTTTGTTTTATACTTTCGTGGTTTTCGGTAAAACAACTTACCATTTTTCACCTTTATCAGTATATTAGCATTTACTAATATTTAGTTTAGCACCGCGAAACACTTTTGTCAACAAAAAACGACTATTTTAACAAACTTTTTTAATTATAGCAGAATACACAAAAGTCCGCCTTTGTTTTCGTTGATTATACGCGTCAAAGTTTTGCGTATTTTGTTTTGCGCTTCTTTGGGCATACCGTTGATTTTTCCCGCCATACCTTCTTTTACTAAATCGTGCAAAGACTTGCCGAACATATTTGTTTCCCAAATGCCCGCGGGATTGTCTTCAAATTTATTCATTATGAAATTGATAAGGTCTTCGCCCTGTTTTTCCGTGCCGACTATGGGCGAAACTTCGGTGGCAACGTCCACTTTCATTATATGCAGACTAGGCGCTGTTGCTTTTAATTTTACCCCGTATTTCCCGCCCTGTTTTACGAGCGCGGGTTCTTCGAGATTCATCTCTTCAAAAGACGGAAGTACTACGCCATAACCGTTTTCTTCGGCTTCTTCAAGCGCTTCTTTTATCTTATTGAATTTGCGCTTGGACGACGCAAAACCCTTGATATAAGACATAAGCCCGTAGTCGTCGGAAATATCTTCTCCGCACTCTTCGGATAAAATTTTATAGAACACCCCGTCTTTAACGCTTGCTTTGTACTCGCCTACGCCTGTCGCTAAATTAAGTTCGTTAAGTTCTACCCCGTTAAATTCGTCGTCCCCGTCGAACGTGCTTAAAAGGCGTGAAAAATCCCGCATTTTACACATATCTTCCGACGCTTTTTTAACTTCGGTCAACAGTCTGCCTATAATCGGACTATCGGACGGTAGCGCCTGCATCCATTTCGGCAAGTGAACGTTAAAGGACTGCATCGGGAATTCAAGCAGTATCTTTTCCATAATATCGCTTATATCGTCCGCAGTCATTTTAAGAACGTTCACAAGCGCAACCGAAACGCCGTATTTTTCTTCGAGTTTGTTTTTGGTGTCTATCGCCTTTTCGGTCTCAACGTCAGAACTGTTTAATATTATTACGAACGGCTTTCCCTGTTTTTGCAGTTTTCTTATCACCTTATCTTCGGCGCTCACGTAATTTTCACGCGGAATTTCCCCGAAACTGCCGTCGGTAGTAATTACAAGCCCTATCGTGGAATATTCGTCTATAACCTTTTCCGTACCGAACTCCGCCGCTTTTTCAAAGGTCATTTCAGTATCACTCCAAGGCGTTTTTACAAGCCGCGGCGCGCCGTCTTCTTCGTGTCCCGTAGCGCCTTCGACCATATACCCAACGCAGTCTACCAGCCGAACTTCTGCCGAAACCTTATTTTTAAACTGTACTTTAACCCCGTTTGCGGGAATAAATTTCGGCTGGGTTGTCATAACCGTTCTGCCGTCCGCAGACTGGGGCATTTCGTCCAGCGCGATTTGGCGCTGAAGTTTGTTCCCGATATTAGGTAAAATAAAATTTTCGGTAAACTTTGTTATAAACGTGGACTTGCCCGTTCTGACCGGTCCAACGACGCCGATAAATATTTCCCCGCCCGTTCTGCGCGAGATATCGCCGTAAATGTCGTACTTTTCCATAAAAAAACCTCCCATACACTACAAAAGTAATATATGAAAGGTTTTATCCGCTTATGAAATAAATCATATTTTTAGGACAAGAGTATAAATACCCCGCCTAAAATTTGCTGTTTTACATATTATTTTCTTTTTCCTTGTCTTTCTGTTCCTGTAGTTTTTTGGCTTTGGCTTTTACCACCATACCTTTAAAAGAAGTCGGGTGCTCGTCGCCCGCAAGCATACGTTCTATATTTTTGCGGTGTGCAAACCAAGTGAAAAAACAGATTGCGAAAATAAGCATACAACTTACTATATAGTACGCTACGTTAGACATATTAGGTTGCGCCGCGTCTGTTTTACCGTAATCCAAAAACAAGCGTATTCCGCCGCTTATAGCGGGCGGAGTAATGGCGATAAACGAACCCATCGCCCCGAATTCCGTAAGATAGATAAACACGACCGCCGCAACTATCGCCATAACGGCAACCATCGCCCAGCCCCCGCCGTGCACCGATTCCGCAACCAAAAATACGCCGATAGTAGAAGCAATACCCTTTCCGCCCTTAAACATAAAGTATATAGGATAGATATGCCCCAAAACAACGCACAGTCCGCAAAGGTAAATGGCAAAATCGGCGATATAAAAATCCGAACGGGCAAACTTTTCGTCGCCGAAAGCGAAATAAGCAATTAAAGTAGGTATCGCGCCTTTCATAACGTCCAGAAAAAAGGTTAAAAGTCCGAATTTGAAACCGAGATTTCTGCCCATATTAAGCGTGCCGGGGTTTCCGCTACCCATTTTTCTGATATCGGTACGTTTTATTTTGGAAATTATAAGCGCCCAGTTAACGCTTCCGAACAAATAACTGAAAACACCCAAAACCGAAAGCCATAAACTATACATCATCTCGCTTTTCCCTCGTTATCAGTTTAATAGGAGTACCCGAAAAGTCGCAAGCCTTTCTCAAACAGTTTTCAAGATACCTTTTATAAGAAAAATGCATAAGTTTTTCGTCGTTTACGAACAGAATAAACGTAGGCGGCACACCTTCTGCCTGCGTTGCGTAGACTATTTTAAGCCGTTTACCGTTCATAGACGGCGGTTCGTTCGCCCTTACGCTGTCTAAAATAAGGTCGTTTAACACGCCCGTGGATATGCGTTTTTTAGAATTGCTTAAAGCGGTTTTACAAAGCGTTAAAATTTTGTCCGTCCGAAGTCCCGTCTTTGCCGAAACGTAAATAGGAAGAATATAATCCATAAACTTCAACTCTTCGGCAAGTTCTGTGTTAAACTTATTTATAGTGTTGGTGTCTTTCTCGATTAAATCCCACTTATTCATCACTATAACCGACGGTTTATCCTGTTCGTGAATATATCCGCAAATCTTAACGTCCTGCTCGGTTATACCGGCAGACGCGTCTATCATCATAACGCAAACGTCCGCGCGCCTTATAGCGCCAAGCGCACGCAGTACGCTGTAATATTCCAAGTCTTCGTTTACGTTGCTTTTTTTTCTTATACCCGCGGTATCTATCAAGGTGAAATTTTCACCGTTAAACTTAAAATCCGTGTCGATAGCGTCGCGCGTCGTGCCCGCTATGTCAGACACAATCGTACGGTCAAACCCAAGTAATTTATTACATAAACTCGATTTGCCCGCGTTTGGCTTTCCGACGATTGCGATTTTAACGGTATCATCGTCATTTCCCGCCTTTTCGCCGTCGAACTTGTC
>CAMOVY010000066.1 GCA_946627905.1 uncultured Clostridia bacterium | reverse complement strand
TTCTTTGCTTCTTCGTGGAACTTAACGTAAATGCGGGTAAGTTCTTTAAGCCTGCCCGTCATTACCTTTTCGCGGTCGCTCCATAATTTATAAGCGACGATAAGCTTTCCAAACTGCGTGCCGTAATCGCCGAGATGGTTAATGCCAACGACTTTATAGCCCAAAAAGCGCAAAATCTTACAAAGCGCGCTGCCTATTACCGTAGTCGACAAATGCCCGATATGGAAAGGCTTTGCTATATTTATGGAAGAATAATCTATACAAACCGTTTTGCCCGCGCCTACCGTGTCCGCACCGTAATTTTCGCCTTTAAAGGCAATTTCCGAAAGCAGATTTTTAGCAAACCCTGCGCGATTGATTTTAAAATTCAGATATCCGCCTACGGCGTTTACTTCGGTAATCACTTCGTCCGTGGTAAAGTTGCTTTTAAGCGTTTCGGCAATCTTAACGGGCGAATTATGTAAAACTTTAGCAAGGAAAAAACACGGCAACGCATAATCGCCAAGCGTAGTGTCCGGCGGCGTTTCGATATACCCCGAAACGGTAGTCGCGTCAAAGCCGTCTATTTTAAGTTTTTCCGCTATATATTGTTTGCAATCCATAATTCACTCCGTATTCCAGAATATTTTAACACAAACGGGCGGTAAAATGCAAATCAAAAACTTGTTTTTTTCACCGATTTGAATTATAATTGATGTATTAAAACAAATAATACCCTTTTTCGGAGAAAAAATTATGAAATTAGGCGTCGTAGGACTTCCGAACGTCGGCAAATCGACACTTTTTAACGCAATCACCAAAGCGGGCGCGGAATGCGCGAATTATCCATTCTGCACCATAGAACCGAACGTCGGCATAGTCGCCGTACCCGACGAAAGACTTTCTGTTCTCGGCAAAATGTATAATACCAAAAAAATCACCCCCGCCGTCGTAGAATTTGTGGACATTGCAGGGCTCGTTAAGGGCGCAAGCAAGGGCGAAGGTCTTGGCAACAAGTTTTTAGCGAATATCCGCGAAACGGACGCTATCGTTCACGTCGTCCGCTGTTTTGAAGACGAGAATATTACCCACGTGGATAATTCTATCGACCCCCTGCGCGATATAGAAACCATAAATTTAGAACTTATCTTCGCCGATACCGAGTCGGTAAGTAAAAAACTAGATAAGGCAAATTCGCTAATTAAGACGGGCGATAAAAAATATAAAATCGAAGCGGAGTTTTTGCAAAGACTTTATGACCACTTAAACGCATTAAAGCCCGCGCGAACACTCCCCTGTACGGACGAAGAAAAGGAATACTTAAACGGCTTGTTTTTAATTACGGCAAAACCCGTTATTTATACCGCGAATATCGGCGAAAAGGATATGGGAAAACGCGCGGAAGATATCCCCCTTGCTAAACAGGTAATTGACTTTGCTAAAACCGAAAAGGCGGAATCCTTGGTAATTTGCGCGAAAACCGAAGAAGAACTGTCCGAACTCCCCGACGACGAAAAACGCGCGTTTTTAGAAGAGTTGGGCGAAAAAGAAAGCGGGCTTGACCGCTTGGTAAAAACTTCTTACCGTCTTTTAGGCTTAATAAGTTATCTTACCGCCGGTGAAAAAGAAGTCCGTGCTTGGACTATAGAGAACGGCACGAAAGCTCCGCAAGCCGCGGGTAAAATCCACAGCGACTTTGAAAAGGGCTTTATCCGCGCGGAAATCGTGGACTACGACGTTTTAGTCGAACTCGGTTCTTTCAACGCGGCAAAGGAAAAAGGAAAGGTGCGTTCGGAAGGCAAAGATTACGTCATCAAAGACGGCGACGTGGTATTATTCAGATTTAACGTATAAAAGAACTTATATAACGCACACGGGGTGGCAATTTGCCACCCCGTGTGCGTTATATAGTATTATTATTTTTACGATATTTTATTGCCGCACTCGGGGCAGAATTTAGAAGTCGCCGACACTTCCGCACCGCACTCCGAACAGAATTTTTTAGCGGGGATTTTTTCACCGCATTCGGGGCAAAATTTAGCGTTTGCGGAAATTTCCGCGCCGCATTTCGGGCATTTCTTTTTGCCGCCCGATTGTGCCTGCGGTTTTTCCGCTGCCTGCTGCGGCTGATTTGCGGAATTGAAAGCACCCATAAACGCCGCGCCGATACCCGCGCCTGCGCCTATGCCCATACCTGCGCCCACGAACGCGCCGCCCGTGCCTTGGTTTTTAGCTGCGTCTTTCATCGCTTCCGCCGCGGCGACTTTCATCATAACGTCCGTCTTATCGCCCAACACGCCGAGTTTACTGCGTTCATCTATTGCCTTTTCAACCGCTTCGGGTACGGACATATTCTCGATAAAGAGATTTACGAGTTTTAAGCCGATTTCGTTAAATTTATCCTGAATATTTGCCGCGACTATCTGGTTAAACTCGTTAGTATTGCCCGCCAAATCCAAAACGGAAACCTTACTTTCGCCTATAACGTCGGTAAGTGCCGATACAACCATAGTGCGTAGCCAATCAGATATATCGCCCGTATTGAACGTAGACAGCGTGCCCAAAAGTTCCCTTAAGAACACCGACGGGTCGTCTACTTTAAACGCGTAAGAACCGAAGCCCTGTACCCTTACCACGCCGAATTCGGGGTCGCGCATAATTATCGGGTTAGCCGTTCCCCATTTGTTGCCCGTAAACTGTCTGGTATTTACAAAATATATCTGCAATTCGATAGGCGTCTGAAAACCGTATTTCCAACCTGCCAATTTCGACAAAATCGGGAATATACCCGTATTCAAATCATAAGTACCGGGTGTAAACACGTCCGCAAGTTGCCCTTTATGTACGAAAATCGCAATCTGCCCTTCTTTTACGATAAGTTTACTTTTCTGGTTAACTTCTTTGCCGTTTTTAGGCAACGGATATTTATATACGATAGAATTTTTAGAATTATCCGCCCACTCGATTATCTTAAGATAAAAAGCCATAATAACACTCCTTGTCTATATTCTAAAAAATTATAGCATATTTTTTTTAAGAATACAATATTTTCACGTAAATTGTATTTGCTTTTTATATCTGAATGTGGTATTATATAAACCGTACCTTGCAGGTGTAGTTCATCGGTAGAATGAGAGCTTCCCAAGCTTAAGACGAGGGTTCGATTCCCTTCACCTGCTCCAAATAAAAAAGCACCTTTATGGTGCTTTTTTATTTGGAATAGATGCTCACGGAATTGAACTTTTGAAAACCGCAAGGTTTTCAAACTGTGCGGGCGCAGCAATCGTAGCGCAATAGCGCAGAGATTATTCCCTTCACACTCCTTACGGTGCTTTTTTATTTGGAATAGATAACACGAAATCGAACTTTTGAAAACCACAGGATTTTCAAACTGTGCGGGCGTAGCAATCGTAGCGCAATAGCGCGGAGATTATTCCCTTTTTGAAATCACTTAAAAATACTTGCCATTTTGCGGCTTGTGTGATATATTATTAAGGTACGCGGGGGTATAGCTCAGTTGGTAGAGCGCTTGAATGGCATTCAAGAGGTCGCCGGTTCGACCCCGACTATCTCCACCAAATATTACTGCGCCGATTTGTAATCGGCGCAGTAGTATTTTGACGTCAGATATAAAGGGAATTGCTTGTCAACCGAATATCCGCCGATAGGCGGTATCTTGCCGAGAGTGCCCTTTTAAGGTTTTCGGCAAACTATCTCCACCACGTCGCACCAAGGCGATTTACAAAACGGTTGACAAAAAAATGTCAACCATTTTCGTTTACGCCTGTCGCTCCTTTTTCCCGCAAAATCTTTTACTTTGTAAAATCTTTTGCGGGATACCCTATGTTTTGCGCTGATTTTATGTCGGCGGTATTTTTTGCGTGTAAGATACAAAGGGAATTGCTTGTCAACCGCCTGTCCGTTACATTTTGCAACGGACAGGCGGTTGTTATTTATATATTTTTATTATACTATATCGCTCCACATACGTCCGACAGCGGTTTTTCTGTCGCCGAAGTCTTTCATAATACCGCAGCGATTAAGAGTTTCCACGCTCGGGAACATGGTTTCGATAAACATTTCTTTCCAGCCTTCCGCCGTACCGTCGAACATACCTTCTTCATCGGTCATATAGCCTTCGTAAAGTTCGTCGTACGCATCGGCTACGGGAGAAATACAACCTGCGTATTTGCTGTTTTTAACGGCAATATCCGTCCTGCAAAGGAATTTTAAGAAGTAGTTTGCAGCTTCAATGTTTTCCGCATATTTACTTATAACGAAATTATCTATATACACGTTGCCGCCCTCGTCAGGAACAATGTACCAAAGATTACGGTTGCCTTCGCGGTCTACCCCGTCCGCGTCTTCATAATCGTTCATAACGTAGCCCGCGTCGCAAGACCACATTAAAGCCACTGCCACGTTGCTGTCGTTCGCCGCCATCTCGAATTTAACGTCGTCGGTATCCCAGACCGTACCGCTATCGTTTTTAAGTCTTTGCAAAACCGTTTTGGCGTTCGCTATCGTCATATCGGTAGTATCTTCGAAAATAGACTGTATTTTTTGTTTCTGCGCGTCGCCCGATAAACTCGCTACACTGTCCGCGTCGTTTCTCGCGTTATAGATGCACGCTGCCGCATATGCGTCGCGCACCGATTTCTTTACAGACCTATGCCCTGTATACGCGTCGCCGAACAATGCTTCCCAACTTGTAAGCTTTTGACCGTTGGTTTTGGTTATGTCGTAAACGATACCTAACGTTCCGTACATATAAGGCACGGAATATTTGAGTTCCGAGTCGTACTCTCTCGCGCTGTCAAGGTATTCTTCCCTGAAAAGTCCGTCCGCTTCCACGTCTATTACGGTCTTATCTATTTCTTGCACAAGTTGTTTCGAAATAAGATATTCTACCATATAATCGCTTGGGCACAGCAAGTCGTAATCGGTTTTAGCGTCTTCAACGTCTCTTTGGATATCTTCAACGGCAGCAAAAGTTTCAATCTCGACGGAAACGTTTTTGCCCGTTTCTTCTTTGTACCATTTTTCAAACTCTTCGAATATATCCTCGTCGATATAATCGCCGGGCATATAGAGTTTTAACAACTCTTCGCGCGGAGTGCCGCAACCGACGAGCGTTATCGGAAGGGAAACCGCCATAAGCGCACAAAGCAACAAGCAGATAATTTTTTTCATTTTTATTCTCCTTTATAAAACTTTTTTCTTTTGTTCTTTTAGTTTTTTGTTTTTAATCACGTTATATATAATAAGCGCGATAAGCACCGCCGCAAAAATTATCGTGGAAAGGGCGCGTATTTCTATCGGTATGCCCCTACGGATATTTTTATAAATGAAAGTCGAAATCGTGTCTATACCCGGACCTTTCGCGTTGATATTCGTGATAACGAAATCGTCAAGCGACAGAGTAAACGCTAAAGCGAACCCCGATATCATTGCCCCCGCAAGTTGCGGCAGCATTACGGTAATAAGGCTGCGCATAGGTCCTGCGCCCAAGTCCATACTCGCTTCTAATAGGTTTGGATTTAACTGCTTAAGCCTTGGCGAAACAGTTAAAATAACGTACGGCGTGGTAATTACCGTGTGCGCGATTATAAGATACGCCATACTGAAATTTACGGGCAGGCTTAAAGTGTCTCTTAAAAAAATCAGTAAAAGGAAAAATCCCATCGCCGTCACGATTTCCGCGTTTACTATAGTTATCTGCGAAGACGCTTCGGTAAACGCGCGGGCTTTTCTTCTCATATAATGAATACCTATCGCGGCGGTAGTGCCGAGAAGGGTTGCAAACAGCGCGGAAACAAATCCTATTATAAGCGTGTTTTTCAGCGCGGCAAGCAGTTTGGCGTTCTTAAAGAGTTTGGCGTACAGCCCCGTCGTAAATTCGCCGAAATCTCCGCCGACGGAAGTTGACGAACTGAAAGAGTACGCGACTATCATTATAAGTGGCAGATATACGGCGATAAGCACGACGATAAGGATAAACCATTTAACGGCTAAAGATATTGCGGATGATTTTTTCATTGTGCTTTA
>CAMOVY010000065.1 GCA_946627905.1 uncultured Clostridia bacterium | reverse complement strand
CGTTCAGGGTACTATTTATCCCGATATAATAGAGAGCGGCAGGGGCGACGCTTCGACCATTAAAAGCCATCACAACGTGGGGGGACTACCCGACGTTATAGATTTTGAAGAGATTATCGAGCCGCTACGCTATTTATTTAAGGACGAAGTGCGCGCCGCGGGGCTTTCTTTAGGGCTACCGAAAGAACTCGTGATGCGTCAGCCTTTCCCGGGGCCGGGGCTTGCGGTAAGGGTGATAGGCGAAATCACCAAAGAAAAACTTGACACGCTGCGCGACGCGGACGCTATTTTCCGCGAAGAAGTGGAGAGAGCGGGCATTGTCAGCAATCAGTATTTTGCGGTTTTAACCGACACGAAAAGCGTGGGCGTTATGGGCGACGCGAGAACTTACGGGTACACGGTCGCACTTCGCGCAGTTTCTACCGACGATTTTATGACCGCCGACTGGACGAGAATTCCGTTCGACGTGTTGGAACGGGCGTCGAGCAGGATAACCAACGAAGTAAAGGGTGTAAACAGAATAGTATACGATATTACGTCAAAACCGCCCGCCACGGTGGAGTGGGAGTAGGAAAAAAAGACGCTTTAACGACGTTTTTTACGACAAAATTTTTAAAATTCGCAAATTTTTTAAATTTTTTATTATTTAGATTGATTTTTTGTTGCGATTAAGGTATAATCGTTATTGCTTGACTTTGTTTTTAGCCAAGGACTGACAGGGGGGGCTTGCTTTCCAGATGGATAACGAACAATCGTTAAATAGCCGAAACGCAGAAAAAACGGGCGGGATTTCTTTAGTTGATATCCTGTATGTTTTGCGTGCGCACATTGTGCTTATCGTTATAATAACTTTGTTGTTTGCTGCGGGCGGTTTTTTGTACGCTAAAAACAAAAAGCCCGTTTATACCGCAAGCGTGCCGGTGCAATTCAACGTTCAGATAAACGCCGTGGATGAATACGGTAATCCTATAGTCGACCAGGTGTCCAGTACAAACTATTTATTTGCGTATCTTGATACCGCGGTAGATGTCTGTAAAAGCGGCGATGTGCTTGACAGAGCTAACATTTATTATCATTTCTATTTAGAATCTGGCAAGACTATAGACGAATTTATAACGGAAATAAACGCGGCGTATACCAAAACGGTGAAAGAAGAACGCGAAGAAATTCCGGGGTACGAAGTGTCGGAAGACCTTATGGAGACTTATAGGGACAAGTGGATTAAGTCAGGCAAAGTGGGAACTACGTATTCTTCAAGTAAAAACAGCGCCGATACGGTAATATATTTTAGGTTATGGGTTAAAGACGCAAACCCGACTTATGCAAAAGAAATGGCAAGAATATATGCTTTAGCCGCCGATGTTTCTCTTAACCGAGTTCTTAATTTCGGTAAAACGACCGCAGGACTTTTCGACCTTGCGGGGCAATCTTCCGGCGTGTCGGTTTCGACAAATGCCGCCACCAAAAAGACAGTTGTAATAGCGTTTGTTTTAGGGCTTGTTGTATCGCTTGCCGTTGTTTATATCATTTATCTTATAGATAATACCGTTAAATCCAAAGAACAGTTGGAAACTCTTTCAGGCGCTAACGTTATCGCCTATATAGAAGACATTGCGGAGGTAAAATAATGGAAGAAACGTTAAAAATAAACAACACCCCCGCACTTAATACGGAAGAAAGAGAAGAAAACGGTTCGATTGCCGCTATTTTACGGTTTTTACGCAGATTTATAGTTCTTATAGTCGTGCTTACCGTTTTGGGTACGGCAGCGGGATTCGGTATGGGCTTTATGAAGAGTAAAACCGTTTACACTCAATCGAAGTCGGTCATTTTTATAGCCAGAATAGACGGCAAAGCGATGTCTACGAATATATCGTTGACAAATAAATATATTCCGACTGTTAAAGGCGAAATTACTATGCCTATTTTTATAAGTAGGGCTAATAAAATTTATGAAAGTCGTTTTGACGGTACGACTCAGTACTCTACCTACGGCGGAATATCCGCGGGTTCAATAGGTATAAAAACCGGAGACGGGCTTGTCTTTACTTTTTCCTATAGCGATTTAGATTCCCAAGCCGCGGCGGACAAACTCGACGCGTTTATAGATGCGGCAAAAATCGAGATACAGGGACTTTTAACGGCAGATAATGCGGAATTCGTTTCAATACAGCGTGAACCGACGCTTTCTTCCAGCAACGGGTTTATTAAATACGTGATTTTGGGAGTTTTGGGCGGTCTTGTAGCAGGTCTTGCGATAGCTTTCCTGATTTATATACTCGATAACACCGTAAGTAGTAAATCCGACCTGGAACAACTGACCGGCGCGACGGTAGTTGCGTATATAGACGACGTTGCACAATAATGCGATATAATATCTTTAGTGCCCGACCGACAGTCGGGCACTAATAATTTTAAATAATATCCCGTACGGCAAGCAGGTCGCCGGAAACGCCGTCTATCAAAAGCGCTTTTAATCTGTCGTTTCCCGCCGCTATGCCGATATACCAGTAAGGCGCGCCGTCTTTTACGAATATCCGCATATAAATTTCCGCGGCAAAAGTTCCGTCTTTTATATAGGAATTAAGTAGCGTGCTTTGCTTATCTTCAAGCGTTTTAAGCGCTGTTTCGTACGTAATGCAGTTATCGGGAACTATCGACTTAAATACTACGGGAACGGTGGCGTCGCCAAGTATTAGCGCCGCGGCAAATTCTTTTCCCATATCGGCCTTTATTTCCACAGTCGCTTTATATTCGCTCGTTATGTCGTCTAAACCGAACGGCGCGGAATATTCTCTGTCGCCGCTTGTGAATTTAATAACGCGCTTGGTTTCGTCGGGCACGATATGCAGTTTAAAAGTTAACCCGTAAATCAAGTTTCCCGTTTTGCCGTCGTTCAGATAAGGCGTTTCGCAAAACCCATAAACAGCCGTAATTTCTGTGTTTTCCGCATAACCTTTATAGATTTCCTGCCGCAGTTCGCTTACGTAGTTTAAATACGGGTCAGCCTTTTTACACCCCGCGGAAGTACCGATTAAAATTAACAATAAAACTATAATTTTACGCATAAAATTCTCCTTTAAGTATTTTATGATGGGCGCGCGCGCAGTAGACCTTTTAAATATATTTATAAAAAAGTTGATTTTTGTACGCAACTTTGTTAAAATATTTGATAAAGGTAGAATATGACGAAATTAGTTGTTAAAACCGTTCTCATAACAGTTGCGGCAATAATTTTAACGCTTGCCGCCGTGTATCTTTGTCTTGCGCTTTTCTTCCCCAAAACTTTGGCAAAGGGGTGGGAAGATATCGGCAGTTATAATCTATCGCTGAAATATTACGAAAAACAGTACGAAAAAACCGAAGATATTACCGACCTTTCGGTAATCTGCGTTAAAGTTAACTCCGAAAAAGACGCCGTCCGCGCGGTAAAATATCTTAAAATCCTTACGGAAAACCCCAAATTTTCGGATTTATGCGCGGCGGAAGACGCGAACATCGCAATCGACTACGGATTTACCGCGTACGAATTATATTACGGTAAATACGCGATAGCCGCTTATTATCAAGGCGGTATAACCGCGGCGGTAAACGTTGCGAATACCGCTACGCAACACGAATATACGGAGCATAACGCGTTTTACGTTATATTAAGCGTGGTTAAAACCCTTACCGCAAGCGACGGGCAGGCAATAGCCGCCGCCGTTTCGGAAATAAAAAGCGGGCTTACCGACGGCGAACAAATCGGGTTTGCCGACCGTGATATAGATTTGGCGAACGGTATATTATAATTTTTTCGGGAATTAAAGAAGTGGAAGGAAGTTTTTACGGAGCAAAACGTGGTGGATTTATTTTTACCGCCACGCTGCTTTTATTTTTAGCGGTCGCGCTTGTCTCGCGCGCTATTCTGTCCGCGCTTAATGCGTCGGACGTGGTTTCATACACGGTAAACTCGGTTTTGACGTTTGCCGTGTTTATAGTCGTAGTTGGTTTAAGTGCGAAAAAAAGCATAAAAACGGTTTATATCCGTAAATGCGCATACGTGCATTTGTTTTCCGCTGTGCTTTTAGCGTTCGGTATGCTTTTGGGGCTGGGGTTTGTCAATTTGATTGTTTCGGACGGTGTGAAAAGTCTCGGCGGCACGATTTCCGAACCGCAGATACCGCTGGATAACGCGTTTCAATTCGTATTATTTTCCGTCGTGCTATGTCTTTTGCCGGCAATAGGCGAAGAACTGTTTTTCCGCGGCGTTATGGCGGAAAGTCTATCTAAAGCGGGAAAAGTATCGGGAGTTTTCACGGTCGCGCTGTGTTTTGCACTTTATCACGGCAATGCGGCGCAACTTATATATCAGTTCGTTTACGGCTTGGGACTAGGCGTTCTTGCATTAAAAGCAAGAAGCGTAGTGCCGACGATTGTTGCGCATTTTATAAATAATTTTGCCGTTCTCGCTATAGAATATTTTAAAATTCCGCTTGACCTTTTCAGTCCTATTACTATATCCGTCGGTGCGGTGTTATTGATAATTTTTGCGGTAATTATGTTTGTGCCGCGTTATAATTTAACGTCGTCAAACGCTGAACGGGAAAGCATAAAGGAGTTTTATATTCCTTTCGGGCTTATAGGTGTTCTTGCGGCGGCGCTTATGGTAATTTTATCGGCACTTCCGATATGACGCAGCGGTTTAGGTGGCAAAATGGTAAAGATAAATCTCGTATGCGTGGGCAGGGTTAAAGAAAAATATTTTGCGGAAGGCATATCGGAATACGCAAAACGACTAAAACGGTTCTGCGAGTTTAACGTTTTAGAAGTGGATGAAGAAAACGCGGCGGGGCTTACCGCGGCGGAAATAATCGAGCGTGAAGGTAAAAATATTATGCCCAAACTGCGCGGCGCTGTATTTGCGTTTGCGATAGAAGGCAAAAAGTATTCGAGCGCGGCGTTTTCGGATAAAATAAAAAAACTTATGGGCGGTGGCGCGGGTGAAATAACTTTCGTTATAGGCGGTTCTTACGGGCTGTCCGACGAAATTAAACGCAACGCCGACGGGCTTATTTCTTTTTCGGATATGACTTTTCCGCACACGCTTTTTAGACTTATGTGCGTGGAGCAGATTTACAGGGCGTTTTGTATAATTCATAACACCCCTTATCATAAATAGTAAACCCGAAACCCTTTAACGTTCATACAATATCGTATGGACGTTTTGCAGGAATTACGCGTTTTTTATAACAAGTGGCAGGGCAAAAAGGGTTTTATAGGTTCGACGGCGCTAGGTGGACTTATACCGTATTTTGCGGTGGAAAAAACCGCGCGCCCGATAGTTCTTTTACAGTATGCTATCCACGCAAGGGAATATATAACAACGTATATCGGTATGATGCAGGCGGCGCATTTTGCAGTGTGCGGCAAGCGTGGCACGGTGTATTTTATCCCCGCGGTTAATATAGACGGTATAGCGGAAGCGTTATATGGGGATAAAATGTATAAAGCCAACGCACGGCGGGTGGATTTAAACGTTAATTTCGACGCAAGATGGGGCGGAGGCGAACGGAACGTGCGGGAAAAATCCAACGCAAACTATATAGGGGAATTCCCGTTTTCCGAAAGCGAAACGCGCGCGCTACGCAATTTTACTTTGCTTGTTAAGCCCGATATGACGGTTAGTTATCACAGTAAGGGCGAAGAAATTTACTGGGAGTTTTTTCAAGGGCAGAAGGAGCGGGAGCGCGATTTTAATATTGCGCAAGCGGTTTCCGCGGCGACGGGGTATCCCTTAAAGAGCGCGGGCGTTTCCTGCGGCGGCTACAAGGACTGGTGTATCGAGAAATTAGGCATACCCGCACTTACTATCGAAGTCGGTTCGGATAATCTTACGCACCCCATAGGTAAAGAGTTCGCGGAAGAGATTTTTATAAAAAACCGCGACGTGGTGAAAGTTATTACGGAGATTTTATGACGAGAGAGAAAAAATTTATGCGTGCCGCGATAAAAGAAGCGCTTAAGGCGCGGGCGCACGACGACGTGCCTATCGGCGCGGTTATAGTAATGGGCGACAAAATTGTGGCGCGCGGGTATAACCGTACCGAAGATTCGCAGATAGCGACAAGACACGCCGAGATGATAGTTATAGAAAAAGCGTGCAAAAAACT
>CAMOVY010000064.1 GCA_946627905.1 uncultured Clostridia bacterium | reverse complement strand
CCACGGATTTAAAAAGGCGGCAAGACGGCTTAACCTGTACGGTTCTATGAGTATAAGCACCACCCCTGCAACAGCGGCGGGCAGAATTATCATAAGCATAGCCTTTATTTTAAGCCCCGCGGCGAATATTACCGTCATCATCAAAAGGGCTATGCATACGGTTATGGACATGTTCGGTTCTAAAATCACGAAAAGGCAAGTCGCGCCGCCGAACAACAGCACGGGCAGAACGCCTTTAAAATCGGCGGCGCGTTCTTTATACGCTGAAAAGTAGGTCGCGGAAAACAGAATAAGCGAAAACTTGGCAATCTCCGACGGCTGAATAGTAAACCCGCCGAAGCCTATCCAGCGTTTCGCGCCGTAATTTTCCACCCCGATATGCGGCACGAATACGAGAGCCAAAGCGACGAACGATACGATTGATAAGGCGACGGTGAATTTTTTAAGTTTTTCGTAGTCGTAAAAGGCGGCGAAAACCATTGCGGCGACGCCTAAAAGTATTCCGATAACCTGTTTTTTAACGAAATAAAAGGCGTCGCCGTAAGTCGCCTGCGCCGAATAATTGCTTGCGGAATATATAAACACCGTTCCTATCGCCGCAAGCAGTACCACGGCTATAAGCAGCGCGTAGTCGCCGCCCCCTTTTGCGGAAACGCCTTTTTTTACGGCGAAAGGTTTCACTATAATTCCCCCGCTATTTTATTGAACCTTTCGCCCCGTTCTACGTAAGACGAAAACTCGTCGAAACTTGCGCAAGCGGGGCTTAACAGCACTTGTTCGCCGCTATCCGCCATCATAGCCGCTATTTTTACCGCCGTATCGAACACCGAACAGACGGTAATATCGGTATATCCGACTTTATCCGCCGCGGCAAGCATGTTCCGACGGGATTTGCCCGTAATCACCGTATGTTTTACCGACGAGTTTTTTATGCACTCGAAGAGTTTGTCGTACGTTTCGCCCTTTTCGCTGCCGCCTAAAATAAGCACCGTGGGGATATTCGCCGCGCGGATAGCCGTTATCGCGGACGCGGTGTTGGTGGATTTGGAATCGTTTACGAATTTTATACCGTTTTTTTCCAGCACAAGTTGATTTCTGTACGGCACGCCGCGAAACCCCTTTATGCCCTGCGCTATATTCTCGGCGCTTACGCCCAAAAGCCTTGCAACGGCTATTGCAAACAGCGCGTTATACACGTTATGTTCGCCCGAAACGGGAATTTCGTCCGCACGCATTATTCTTTCGCCCTTAAAATACAGCGCGCCGCCCTGCGTGTACGCCCCGTCGACCTGTTCTGCCATCGAAACCCACACGACTTTCGCCTTTACGTCGGTATAAAAACTTTTAACCGTTTCGTCGTCGAAATTAAGCACGCAGTACTCCGTTTCCCTTTGGTTTGCGAACACGCGCTTTTTTAAAAACACGTAATTTTCCATACTGTAGTGCCGTTCCAAGTGGTCGGGCGACAGGTTAAGCACGCAGGAAATATGCGGAAGGAACGCGCTTACGCTTTCTAACTGAAAACTCGACACTTCGGTTATAAAAACCGAATTTTTATCGCCCCCGTCTATTTCCTGCGTCAGCGGCACGCCGATATTGCCGACGACTTTGGAAAAAAGTCCCGCCTGATTAAGAATATCGTTTACCATAGACACGGTGGTGGTTTTGCCGTTCGTGCCCGTTATCGCCACAAAGGTGGGCGAAAACTGTTCGTAGGCAAATTCCAACTCGCCCAAAATACGCTTTCCCATAGACTTGGCTTTTACCGCCACGGAGTGGTTTATCGGAACGCCGGGGCTTATAATCACCGCGTCGATATCATTAAGCGCCGCGTCGATACTGTCCGCCGCCGTCTCTTTTGCGCCGAGAGAGATAAGGTCTGACTTAGCGGCGGCGATTTTGTCACTTGACATTTCTTCGTAAAAATAACAGACGGCGTTTTTACCTAAAAGATATTTCGCCGCCTGATACCCGCTTTTCGATACGCCGAGAACCAAAAATTTCTGATTTTTTACGTACATATTTCACCTCATAAATAAAATATGACAGAGACCGTTCCCGTTATGATTGTAAATAAAGAATAATAAAAACTTATTTGCGTTTCGGTAAACCCTTTCATCTGCAAGTGGTGGTGAAAGGGCGCCATCAAAAACACCCGTTTTTTCGTGCGCTTATAATGCGCCACCTGTATCATCACCGAAAGGCTTGACCACACGAACGCACCGCCCACTATCGGCACGAACAAGGTGTTCCCCGAAAACACCGACGCAGCGCCTAAAAAACCGCCGAGTGCAAGCGAGCCCGTGTCGCCCATAAACACCCGCGCTTTCGGCGCATTGAATATAAGAAAACCGAGTATGCCCCCCATAAGCGTGAAAAGGAGCAACAGCAAGCCGTCCGTTTCTTCGCGCCTTATATAGGAAAAATCGAAACCGCTTTCAAGCCCGATAATTACGGCGATAGTCGCCGCGTACCAAAGCGAAACGCCGCCGCAAAGCCCGTCCAGCCCGTCGGTTAAATTCACGCTGTTGGTTATCGCGATAAATACCGCCGCTACTAAAACCACGGTAAACGCGCCTAGTTCGATTGTCTTTTTTGCAAACGGCACGTATACTGCCGTCAGTCCGTTAACGTAAGCAAACACCCCGCCGAGAACGGCAATAGCCGTTTGAAACAGTATTTTCTGATATGGTTTTAACCCTTCGTTATGCTTTGATTTTATCTTGATGAAATCGTCCAAAAACCCGACGAGCATATAGAAAAGCCCTATCGCCACCGAAAACGTGGCAATTCTCGTTTGCCCCCCGCTAAACGCAAAAAACACGGCGGAAACGGGCAGAATAAAAAACAGTCCGCCCATAGTCGGCGTACCGCTTTTCCCCTCGTGTTCTTTTACGTATTTTAAGATAGGTTGTCCCGCTTTTATCCGCTTTAACGCCGGCACGGCAAAAAGCCCGCAAAAAAAGGTCGCGCCTACGGCGCAAAGAAAAGCGCAAAGAAAAACTTGCATCAGCGTCTCCGTAAATATTCGTTTACCGTATCTTTGTCGGAAAACGGGCGTTTTATACCGAAAACGTCCTGATATTTTTCGCTGCCCTTGCCCGCAATAAGGACTATATCGCCTTTCTCCGCCATATTAAGCGCGTATTTTATGCCTTCCGCGCGCTCCTGAACTATAACGTAATTATCCGTTTCTTCTTTTATCCCGCGTTCTACGTCCCACAGAATATCCATAGGCTCTTCGTATCGGGGGTTATCGGAAGTTAGCACGGTAAAATCGGCTTCTTTACCGCTTATTTTACCCATAACGGGGCGCTTTACTTTATCCCTGTTGCCCCCGCAACCGAACACGCAGATTAAACGTTTCGCGTGCGGCTTTAGCGAAGAAAGGCTTTTTTTAAGCCCGTCGGGCGTATGCGCGTAATCCACGTATACCGAAAATTCGCCGCCGTAAACGCACTCCAGCCTGCCGCTTACGCCTTTTAAATTTTCTATACCTTCGGCAACCTTGTCGGGATTAACGCCGTAAAGCGCGCAAGCGGTAGCCGCCGCCAACGCGTTATACACGTTGAACCTGCCCGTAAGATTTAACTTTACGTCGTAAATGCAATCGAAAAGATTTAAAACGAAATCCGTGCCCGAAAGGTTTTCTTCGATATTTACGGCGAACACGTCGGCGGGGTTTTCTATGCCGTAGGTCAGCGCCTTGCCTTTAACCGTTTCGGCAATTTTTCTGCCCGTTTTATCGTCGCTGTTAGATACCACGTACTTGCACGCGTTATTTTTAAAAAACGACATCTTTGCCCTGCCGTAATTTTCCATATCCTTGAAAAAGTCAAGGTGGTCCTGCGTAAGGTTGGTGAAAACACCTATTTCGAATTCCACCCCGTACACCTTTTTAAAATGCGCCGCGTGCGCGGAAACCTCCATAACCACCGCTTCTACACCGCTCTCATACATTTCGGCAAGGGTTTTATGTAATTCCACGGGATCGGGCGTGGTTAGCGCAGATTCTCTGAACTTATCGCCGTAAAACACGCCGAGAGTGCCTATAAGTCCGCATTTTACACCGGCGTTCATCAGCACCGAAGCGATAAAATGCGTAGTGGTGGTTTTGCCGTTCGTGCCGACTACGCCTATCATTTTCATCTTTTTGTCGGCGTGCCCGTAAAACGCCGCCGCCGCTTCGCACACGGCTTTACGCGCGTCTTTTACTACTATCTGGGTTATAGAAGTATCAAGCCGCCTTTCTACCACCGCCGCAACGCCACCGTAGTTTACCACCTGTTTTATAAATTCGTGCCCGTCGTAGTTTTCACCGCTTATACACACGAACAACCCGCCTTTGGATACGGCGTTGCTGTCCGACGACACGTCTTTTATCTCTATATCCGTCGAACCGATAACTTCTTGGTAATTTATATCCTTTATTAAGTCTTTGAGTTTCATTGTTCTTCTCCCTTTCGCTATACGGCGGGCTGAATATTTTTTAAGTCGATTATCCCTTCGAACACCTGTTTCGCGTACGGTGCGGCGACGGTGCTTCCGTAATATTCGCCCTGCGGCTCGTCTATTATTACGAGTGCAAGGTATTTGGGCGCGTTCGCGGGGAAATACCCTACGAAGGACGCCACGTATTTACCCGCGGCGATAACACCGTTTTCGTATTTTTGCGCAGTACCAGTCTTGCCCGCTACCCTATAGCCTTCTATATACGCCTTTTTGCCCGAACCGTCGCGCACTACCCCTTCGAGCATATCGGAAAGTATACTTGACGCTTTTTCGCTTATCACGCGGTTTTTCATTTTAGGCTCTGTCCTTTCGGCTATTATGCCGCCGTCCGAGTATATCTCTTCCACGAAATACGGCGCGTAATACTTGCCGCCGTTGATTGCCGCCGCCGTCGCCGCGGCAAGTTGAAGTCCGCTTACCGCTATCGTCTGCCCGAACGCTATTCGCGCAAGGTCCACGTTCTGCACCGCAGACACGGGCAGTATCATACCCTGCGCTTCGCCCGTAAAGTCCACGCCCGTCGTGCGCCCGTAGTTAAACAGTTCAATGTACTTGTACATAGTTTCTTTGCCAAGCGACATTGCTATATCCACGAAAATTGGGTTGCAACTGTTGTTAAGCCCGCCCTGCAAGTTAAGGTTTGAGTGCTTGCCGTTCGCGTGGTTGCTCCAGCACTTGACTTTCTGCCCGTCTATGTACCTGTAGCGCGAAGAGTTAAACACGTGCGTGGGCGAAAATGCTTTGGGGTTGCCCTGCAGATATTCTTCTATATCCGCCGCCGCGGTGAGAATTTTAAAAGTAGACCCCGGTTCGTACACGTCGCTTAAAAGCCTGTTCCGCGAAAGCGCGTAAAGCAGCGAAGTGTCCGAACGGGATATTTCGTTTAGGTTATAAGACGGCTTTATCGCAAGCGCGCGGATAGCGCCGCTATTCGGGTCTAACACCAGCATTTGTGCGGACTTGGCGTTATGAATAATCATAGCCTCTGACATCGCAGCTTCGCACAGTTGCTGGATTTCGTAATCGATGGTAAGTTTCAGGTTTAGTCCGCTCGTCGCGGGGATATAACTCGCCTTGCCGCCGCCTATCTCAACGCCGACTATGTCCGTTTCGTAAAGAATTTCACCGTCAATGCCCTTTAAATATTTGTCGTAGTAGAGTTCCAAACCCGACTGCCCTTTACCGTCCGCCGACGTAAAGCCCAAAACCTGCGTTAAAAAATCGTTGTACGGGTACACCCGTGAATTATCGCGGGAATAATACACCCCGTCGAACCCGTACTCTAAAAGCGCGTTTACCGCTTCTTTTTTCACCTGTTTTTTAACGGTGATTTCGCTCGAAACGGTTTCGGTAAGCCGCTTATACACGTAGTCGTAATTAAGTGAAAGGGTGTCCGCAAGCGCGGCACATAGCGCCCCCGTATCCTTAACCGCTTTTTTCCGCACGAACACAGTATACGTGTCGTCGTTTCCCGCAAGAACCACGCCGTTAATATCGGTAATTTCGCCGCGCGCGGCGACGACGGGTATTTCTCTCGTCCACTGGTCGATTGCCTTTTCCTGCAAATCTTCGCCCCAGATAACCTGAACGTAAAAAAGTCTGCCCAAAACGAAACAAAATAAAAAGGCTACCGCGATTGTTATCGCAAATAACCTCTTTCGTAAAACCGTGATTGAAAAATCTGTTTTTATTTTCGGACTCT
>CAMOVY010000063.1 GCA_946627905.1 uncultured Clostridia bacterium | reverse complement strand
CCTCACATTTGCTCATTTCCTCAATCTGAGACATTGCAGCATCCTCTACCGTCTTAGCGTAACTCTTCAATATTTCCATAACTCTATCTTTATTAAACTTCTTGTATTACGTTTCTATACTCTACAAAATAGCACTCGCAACTTTCAAGTGCTAATTTCTATTATATACGGGAAAATAATTTTGTCAATAGAAAACGACCGTTTTTTAAAATTTTTTTATTCTCTCGGCGCTTATAAAAAGGTGATTTTTGGCGAAAGCGGAAATTAAAAAGCGCCCCGCCGTTTGATTGCAAACGGCGGGGCGCAAAATTCAACATTATTAAGTTCCGTATTAAGTGCTACCCGTACTTTTCCGCTAACCGTCTGAAGAAAGCGCTATTGCAACGCCGTCCACTTTCTTAAAGCGCGCTTTTTTCTCCATAGCCTTCTTTTCTGCAAGTGCAAAAATAAGTTCCAAAGCGTTTTTTGCCGCCCTGTCGCTTTTCACTTTTATTACGAAAGGTACGTCGGTATACGTCTTGACTTCGGTCATATCTTTCTGAAAGTACGACTTATCCGCAACGTCCTGCTCGTTAAGCGCAAGCGCAAGTTTCATCGTCTTGCCCTTGACTAAAATTTTCGCAATCAGTTCCCTGCCCAGCCTAAAAGACGCACACTTTTTGGATATACGCACATTCACGCGTTTATACGATATAAATTCGTTATATATATCGTTATAGTAGCCTTTTACGTTGTCGGGTTGGGCGGCAAGTCTTTCCGAAAACGGAACTCTTTTTATAACGAGTTTGGTTTTACCGTCGATATCGCCTATGATATCGTCAGCGCCGCCGGAGCCGTCGTCTTCGTCGATTATTCCGCTATCGCCCGCTTTTACGGTAGCGTCGTAAATTTCACCGCTATCCGCACTTTCAGACTTCTTTTTTACAGAAGCCTTAGTAATCGTTGCCGCAACGTATACGAAAATAAGTACCGCTACAGCGCCTATCGCTATCCAAAGTTCCGTTGACATATGCCACCTCCTTTTAACAAAAAATGTTAATTAGATTATAGCATACCGCACTTATGCTTGTCAAACGGCGGAATTTGCGGCGACTTTAGCCCCCTATTAACGCCTTTTCGGCTTCGCTTTTACGGCGCGGTTCGCAGGTGATGTTTACGCCGAGTTTTTTAAGCGTCATCTCGTCTACGTGTGATAAAATGACCGAAGAGTGGAATTCCGAACCCTTTAATTTATCCAACTGTTTAAGGGCGTGCGCCGCGGTGGGGTTGGTCACGGCGGATACCGCCAAGGAAAGCAGTATTTCGTCAGTATGAAGTCGCGGGTTTTTACTGCCCATATGTTCTACTTTAAGTTTTTGTATAGGTTCTATTACCGCGGAAGATATAAGCGGTATGCTGTCGTCTATTCCGCCCAAAACCTTAAGCGCGTTAAGTAGCGCCGCTGCGGAAGCGCCTAAAAGGTCGCTCGTTTTGCCCGTTATTATCTGCCCGTCGGAAAGTTCTATTGCCGCTGCGGGAAGTCCCGTCGCGCACTCCTTTTCAAGCGCGGCGGCAACGACCGCCCTGTCGTTTATGGTAATATGCATTTTCTGCATAAGTATGTCTATTTTGGTTTCGGCGTCCTTGGGAATAATGCCACGCATAACGTCAAGGCGGGCGGCGTAATATCTGCGGATTATTTCCTGCTTGCTTGCTTTAGAGCAAACTTCGTCGTCCACTATGCAGTAGCCCGCCATATTCACGCCCATATCGGTCGGCGATTTGTACGGAGAACTGCCCATAATTTTAGACATCATAGCAGAAAGCACGGGGAATATTTCTACGTCGCGGTTATAGTTTACGGACATCTTACCGTATGCTTCCAAATGGAAGGGGTCTATCATATTAACGTCGTCAAGGTCGGCAGTCGCCGCTTCGTACGCCACGTTTACGGGGTGATTTAGCGGTAAGTTCCAGATAGGAAAGGTTTCGTACTTGGCGTATCCCGCTTTAACGCCGCGCTTGTTTTCGTGATAGAGTTGCGATAAGCAGGTCGCCATTTTGCCGCTACCGGGTCCCGGGGCGGTTATCACAACCAGCGGGCGGGTGGTTTCCACGTACTCGTTTTTGCCGTACCCTTCTTCGCTGACTATTTTTTCCACTTCCGAAGGGTAGCCTTCTATGGGATAGTGGCGGTATACTTTCATACCGAAATTTTCCAACTTCTTTTTAAACGCCACGGCGGAAGGCTGTTCGGCAAAACGGGTAAGCACCACGCTACCAACGTAAAAGCCGCGGCTTCTGAAAACGTCTATTAAACGTATAACTTCGGTATCGTAAGTTATGCCAAGGTCGCTACGCGTTTTGTTCTTTTCAATATCGTTGGCGTTTATGGCGATAAGAATTTCCGCTTTATCTTTAAGTTGCGACAGCATCTTTATCTTACTGTCGGGCAGAAATCCGGGCAGAACTCTTGACGCGTGATAGTCGTCGAACAGTTTTCCGCCGAATTCAAGATACAGTTTGTCGCCGAACATTGAAATACGTTCCAGAATCTTCGCCGACTGCATTTCGAGATATTTTTTATTGTCAAAGCCGATTTTCATAAGTAAATTCCGCCCGTTATTTAACGAGTTTCGCCTCCTGCAATTTTTCCATAAAAGCGGAAACGTCCTTTTCCGCCGTTGGTTCGTCCACGTCGTATTCGCCTAAAAGCGCTTTTATAAGTTGCTCTTTCGTAGCGCCTTTTTCAAGCATCTTCCATAAAAACGCGCCCGTTTCGTTAAGGTTGACGATGCCGTTAAACTCCTTAACCGCGTCGCCCACGGCAACGACGATAAAACTCCCCGCCACTTCGCGAAGCACAAACCCGTCTTTTATTTTCATAAATTTTACCCCTTTATTTCGGCGTTTTCTACCATTTCAGCGTAAGAAGTTTTTGCCGCTTCTTCCGAAATATCACACTCTAATCTATATAGCGGCACGCAGGAAAGCAGTTTGTCGAGTATGAAAAACAGATTGTCTAACTTTTCCGTCTCCGTAGGTCTTATGGTCTGGTTCATAACGACCATAAGCATTTCCTGCGGGGAAATTTTATAAATTTTATTCACCTTTCCCCGCCGTATTTCACATATCGCGGCGATTTTTGCCCGCGCGTTGGTGTCAAGTCGGTGTTTACCGTTCCAAGGCGTGCCGTAAACGTAAAAATCGCCGTCAATAAACCGAATAATCGGCTTATCGTCGTTTATCATAACGACGCGGTTTCCCAGCATTTCCCGCCAAAGCCGCGCGTGCGTGGACTTGCCCGTACCGCTCGGCGCGGTAAAAAGATATGCTTTTCCGTCCACCGCTACGGCGCTGCTGTGAAATATTATTCCTTGTCTGAACGATAGCACGTAATCGCAGAGTTTACGAAACAGCGCAAGACTTTCCAAGTAATAATCGGGGAATTTTTCCCCGCCATCCAAAGCCTTTTCGGCGTCTATGTCTTTTTGCGTTATAACGGCGGTAAATTCGGGTTTGTCGCCGCCCGAATACAGGTACTTTTCGCACAGTTTCGCGGTATAGCCGTAAATAAGTTCGGCGTCGAAAACAACGTCCGCTATTTTATATCTCGGCACGAAAAACACCCCCTTGGCGTTAACATACTCAATCTTTTATATTTTACCAAAGGTAAAAATTTTTGTCAATATATAAATTGCTTTTCAAGGCGGTTTATAATATAATTAAAGTATCGAATTTTTTATAAAATTTATAATTTAAGGTTATAATGAAAAAATTTTTAGTAAACGTTTGCGTGTTAGCGTTCGCAATTATCTTTATTCTGTCTTCGTGCAAGGCGGGAGCGGGCGGCGAACAACGACATTTTACCGCCTTTAATAACGTAGATATCACCGTGCAAGTCCGCGGCAAAACCCTGTCAAACGGCGCGGCAGATAAAATACGTACGCTTTTAGATAACCTAAACGCCGAATTTTCCGCCACGGTAGCGGGCAGCACCGTTTCGAAAATAAACGCCGCGGCGGCGGGAGACAGCGTCGACATTTCCGAACGATTTAAATTCGTAGCGGACGCTTGCGCAAAAATGCATACGTTTACCGAAGGTAAGTTCGATGCGTCGGTATACCCTTTAATACTTTTGTGGCAATTTGCACCCAACTTCCCCGTAAGCGATTTTGCCGTACCGACGGACGAAGAAATTACGGCGACGAAAGCGCTTGTCGGATACGATAAATTCACTTTCGGCGAAACTGCGGCAATAAAAACCATAGACGGCGCAAAACTCGATTTCGGCGGCGCGCTTAAAGGCTACACGGCGGATAAAATCGCCGAAATTATGGCGGCGGACGGAATAAAAGGCGGCTACGTAAACGTCGGCGGAAGCAGTATAAATATTCTTTCCGCGGACAATCTGTCAATAGTTCACCCGCGGAAGAGAGCCGAAAATATTTTAACGGTAAAACTTTCCGAAAATAATCTTTCCGTTTCCACAAGCGGCGATTACGAAAAAAATTATGTTAAAGACGGCGAAACCTATTCTCACCTGATAGACCCCGAAAGCGGTTGCCCTGCAAAAACGGGCGTAGCAAGCGCCACCGTTATCGGAAAAAACGGCTTACAACTTGACGCTTTAACCACCGCGCTTTGCTTATTCCCCCACGACTTTACGCACCCCGAAAACGGCGACCTGTACAGATTTATACAAAAAATACTGTCAAGCGAAGACTTTACGGGCGCGCAAATCTTCGTAGTATGCGCAAACGGAGAAGAAAAACAGATTTTAACAAATAAAAAACAGGGTGATGATTTCACCCTGAACGATAAAGACTATCGGATTATACAAATAGGCGGTTAATTTTCCGATTTCGCGGCAAGTTCGTTTATCGCCACCCCCGATAAGTCGGGGTATTTTTTTATCTGTTTTCTGAAACGGATTTTAGTAAGCAATACGCAAGCGGGAATAAAAGCCTTTTTGTAAAACGCTATTTTTTTGCATTTTTTAATATGAGTGGCGTCGGTTTTTAAGCAATTCGCTATACTTGCTATAACGCAGTCATTTTTATACTTGCCACGCAAAATAAAATACAGCATCCCTATCGAATACCCCGCGCGCATAACGAAAATATAAGGCAGGACGGATACAAACCGCCCGTCTTTTTTTATGTCTTCCATAACGGCGTTTATGTTGGTGAAAATATCAAGGCGTTTTTGGTTAAAACCGCTGTGCATCAAACTGTTTTTGTGCTGTAAATACACGTACGTTTTCGCACCGTAGTAAACGATTTTTTCGGAAAACATAAGGTATCTCGATACAAAATAGGATTCTTCACCGTACCTTGCACCGTCAAAAAAGCGCGCGCCGCTTGTTTTTAAAACGTCCGTACGATAAATTTTGTTAAACAGCGGAAAATCAAAGACTTCCTGCGAAAAATACTGTGTTAAAGCGCTTTGCGTGTCGTAAATTTTTAACTTTTCCGCACGCGGCTTGCGCGCAAAATTATACTTGTCAGCCTTTTCTCCCGACAGCCTTTTAATAGCGCACACCGCCATATCGGCGTTGTTTTCTATCAGGTTTTTTACCAACAATTCAAGGTGATTATCGGCAATAATATCGTCCGCGTCGCAAAATACGAAAAACTCTCCCTTAACAGCGTTAAGCCCCTTGTTGCGCGCGGACGCAGCACCCCCGTTTTCACCCGTAATAACCGTATGTTGCGGACGGGTAGCGCAGTACCCGTTAAGCACGTTAAGCGTACCGTCGGTACTGCCGTCGTTTACGAATATTACCTGAAAATCTTTATAAGTCTGCCTGTCAAAACACTTAAAAACGGTGGGTAAAAACTTTTCCGCGTTGTAGCACGGAACTATTACGGATACAATAGGATTTGCCATATTACCCCCTGTTTGCATTTTGTCGGAAAGATTTTACTTTTAGCCGTATAAAAGTAATATGTTTTTTTAATTATACCCTATATTAATTTTTTTTGCAACAAATATAAAATAATTGCAGATTTCACCCGTGAAAATTATTTAAAAGCACTTGTGTTAAAGCGCGTTCGGTCGCAGACGCTTTGTCGAAAAGAATTTTTCCGCCGCCGATTACGATAATTCTGTCCGCAAGCATAACCGTTTCTTTCACGTCGTGCGAAACCAAAATTACCGTCTTGCCGCTTTCTTCCCGCAAACGCTTTATCTGTTCGATAATGGAATATTTAAGCGACAAGTCAAGGTTTACAAGCGGTTCGTCCATCATAATGAGCGGCGCGGGAGACGCAAACGCGCGTAAGATTGCAACTCTTCGCGCCATACCCGCGGAAAGGTCTTTGGGATATAGGTTTTCCGTGCCCGCTAAATTCGCGCTGTCAAGCAAGGCTTTTACGTCGGCGGTTTTGT